>JABHUT010000033.1 GCA_018658685.1 Alphaproteobacteria bacterium | reverse complement strand
GATATCTTATTTGATGAATTGACCTTTACGGCTATTTATACCCCTGGCCATACTGATGATTCATATTGCTACTTATTAAAATCTGAAACTAATCAGTTTTTATTTACCGGCGATACCTTATTAATAAAAGGAAATGGAAGAACAGATTTTCAAAATGGAAGCTCTTCTTTGCTATATGATAGCCTTCATAATAAAATACTTAGTTTAGATAATGAAACAATCATCTATCCAGCACACGACTACAATGGTGCAAAATCATCATCAGTCAAAAATGAAAAAAAATTTAATGAGAGACTTCATATGGATAAAAAAACCTTCATTGAGTTTATGGGTAATCTCAAATTAGACGATCCAAAATTGATGGATATAGCGATTCCTTTAAATCTTGAGTGCGGATTATAATATAAATTAATTTTTTAATGTTTTAGAAAAACTTCTAGATAAATTTATAATGCTTGTTAATTCTTTACTTTTATATTGATTAAAACCTACTTTCCCCCAAACCGCTCCTGGCCAAGCTGGATCATCAACAAATCTTCCAATAATATGCGTGTGAAATTGAGATACGATATTTCCTAGGGATGCAATATTTATTTTCGCTGGTTTAAAAGATAGCTTAATAAATTTTGCTACCTCTACTGTTTCAAAATCAAGTTGAATTCTATCTTTTTGAGATAAATCATATAATTCTTTTATATTATTTATTCTTGGCACCAATAAGAACCAATAATAATTAGAGTCGTTCATTAATAAAAACTTGCAAAGAGTCAGATCATCTATAAAAACAGTATCACTTTCCAGTCTTTTATTAAGTAAAAAATCTTTACTCAGACTCATTTTTGAAGCTCAGATTCATATTCATCAACGGTATAAGATCTCATATATCTAGTATCAAAAATCTTTTCTTCATCCTCATGAATTTCCTTGGCAATATCTGGTTGGCTTAATTTCTCTCCACAAGCTTTTAATGTAGCTTCATCAGGGTACCAAACTTCCATGATTACGTCATACTCTGGATCAGTTAAATTTCCTGATCTATCAATTAAAGGATTGGTAAAACGTCTGATGTATTTTTTAGCATATCCATTAAGATATTTTTCACCGATAACTCTATGATTATTCTCGTAATACTCTCTAAATTCTGGAATTGTCATCCCCGGTCGTCTTTTCATAAGCATTATAACTTTAATCATATTTCCCCCTGAATTTTATAAATTTATTATACTATAAATTTTGATAAAAAAACGCCCGAATAAACGAGCGTTTTAAAAATCTATGTATTTTTATTTATTTTTTTGGCATCCAAATTTGTCCAAGAATAATAATCCCTGAGACAACTATAAAAGCAATTCCCAGGGGAATAGGCATAGTTACTGCATCTGTTGTTCCTACATAGGAGATATAACCATCTGCTGTACTTGATATTTCAGTACCAGAAGCCTTTAGATCAGTGAGATTTCTTGCTGCGGCAATCCATGTATTTGCAATTGTAGTAAAATTTATCCAACAAAAGGATAGGGTAACTAAACCAAAAGCACTCGAAACAATCTTAGAAAATAAATTGCTTTCGTCTGAGTTGCGCGAGGCTACAGCTATTCTCATTGATAGCCACACACCGAGTATTGATCCAATACCAACCAACCCTGATCCAATTCTATTAGAGCTCCATATACTCCATATTTGAAATTCTTCCATAATAATCCCTCCTTATAAGTTATTAATTAAAATTAATTTATTTTAGTTAATAATTATTCTTAATAAGAAACAAGCTAATTCGTTAAAATTATGCATATAGTCCTGCGGTATATCCTGACGCCCAAGCCCACTGAAAGTTAAAACCACCTAAATGACCTGATACATCCAAAACTTCCCCAACAAAATAAAGGCCAGGATGCTCTATTGCCTCCATTGTTTTAGAACTAATACCATCTGTATTAACACCTCCGAGCGTAACCTCTGCTGTTCTATACCCTTCTGTTTCCGAAGGTTTAAGCTCCCACTCATTGAGTCTCCCACCAATATCTTTAAGAAGTTTGTTGCTTAATTCTGCAAAAGGTTTGTCTGAAAAATCTGACCACCATAAGTTTTGAAGCTCAAGTACTAATGCCTTTGGAAGAAGTTTACTTAAAAAAGTTCTAAGTAAGATTCCTTCCTTTTCTTTTTTTGCATTAAGCAATAATAATTGAGCATCATTATATGGCATTAAATTTAAAATGATGGGGTCACCCGGTAGCCAATAGCTTGATATTTGAAGAATTGAAGGACCGCTAATTCCTCGGTGAGTAAACAGCAGACTTTCCAAAAAACTATGACCGTTGCACGAAACCTCAACATCCAATGAGGTACCTGAAAGTCTATCTGAAATTTCTTTAATAGGACCATTAAACATAAAGGGAACTAAGCCTGCTCTTCGGCTTAAGAGCTCTAAAGAGTATTCTGTTGCAACATCATACCCATAACCACTTCCTCCTAAAGTAGGAATTGATAAAGCCCCTGTTGCTATAATTAAAGATCCCGCAAGAAAACAAAAGTTACTATTTGTGTTTGAAAACAAACCTTTTATCTCGAAACGATATTTACTATTTTGATTTAAAATTTCTTTTTTTTCTTCTTGCATTATTTTCTTTATAAGCTGGGTATCACAATGTGTAATGATCTCAACATTTACATCTTTACATTCCTTCAAAAGCATATTCACGATATCCTTTGACGAATTGACACAAAAAAGTTGATTGTGTTTTTTTTGCTCAAAAGGAATATTATGTTTTTTTACCAAATCAATAAAATCCTCTGGCTTATATCGATTTAAAGCAGAAATAGAAAAATGAGAGTTTGCAGAAATAAAGTTTTTTGGCTCGACATTTAAATTAGTAAAGTTACTTTTCCCCCCACCAGACATAAGTATCTTTTTTCCAACTTTATTCGATTTCTCAAGAATGAGAACTTTTTTACCTCTTTTACCTGCAGTAATAGCACTCATTAACCCTGCGGCACCAGCACCAAGAATAATTACATCATATATATTATCTTCATTTTTCATTATTTTAATGCTTTCTCCAACTTTAAGAGCTCTATCTTTTTCTTCACTCCGCCCTTCCCGCTATATCCGCCAATATATCCATTTGAACCAATAACACGATGGCATGGTATTTTTAAAGGTAATGGATTTTTACCACAAGCATTGGCAACAGCTCTCGCAGATCTAGGTCTTGATATTAAAATAGCTAATTCCTTATAAGTTCGAACTTCACCCTTAGGAATTTTTTTTATTTCTTTCCAAACCAAAATTTGAAAATCTGTACCTATAAGTCTCATCCTGACCTTAACTTTTAATTAAAATGATATTTTATAATTTTAATATTTAAATAACTTAAAAAAATTCAACGCTAATAAAAAATCAGGAACTCTCTATATTTTTCTTTTCTATATTAGTAATTATTCCATCAAGTGATTTAGCATTATTTTCTTTCCAATATTTTTGTATGCCTTTTTTCCCAGCTTTCTCATTAAACTTTTTTAAAATATCCCTCTCCCCTTTAAAGTCATAAAAAGGAACAGCATATCCACAAGAAGTCTGAACTAATGAAATCGAAAGATCAAAAATTTGTCTAGAAGCATCCGATGGAGGAAAATAGGATGACAAAATATCCCAATCCTTATCGAGACGGTGAATGGTTTTAACTTCTCCATAGACTCTTAAAATCAAGGGTTTTTTATCAAAGGAAGTAAACATTAAAGTCATTCTTGGATTTTCTTGTGTATGAGCAGCGCTCTCATTACCACTTCCAGTAAGATTCATCCAAAGAATTCTATTCTTATCTATTACCTTTAAGCTCTCAAGACCTTTTGGGGAAATATTTATTAGACCATCAGATGTCGCCGTCCCAACAAAAAATATTTTTTGTTTCTCAATAAATTTCTGAAGATCATTAGTAATATGATCAAAGTGCTCCATTATTATTGTACTTCCAGGGTATTAATATCAAAATCTTCAATTCCACACATTGATGTAATAGAAGAGTATAATTTCGACCACTTTGGATTAGTTTCTTGCCATCTAAAGACTTTTTTCATTGACTCAATTGAATTATGCAAGTCTACAGCTCCCAAGCTACCATTAGACCAAATACCTGGCGACGAAGGAAAAGGTATAGGACTGTTTTCAGCCTCATACGCAATTAATTCCTTTATCTTAATAATAGCCTCCTCCTTTACATCACTAGGACATTGACCGGAGTAAACAACAATTACCTTTCCTTTTCCCGCAGCCTGCTCAACATGATCTGATGCAAGAGTTGGAGAAATTAATGATATGAATATTGATAAAATAATTAATAATGATTTCATTTTTTAACCTTTTTTAATTTTAGATTACACCTTAACTACAACTTTTCCAATATTACTGCCCTCAAAAAGCTTTGAATATGCGCTCACTAAATTTTCCAGTCCGTCAGTTATCTCAATAGGTAACTTTAAGTGTCCAGATTTATCCCACTTTTTTAGGATTGGATTTATCTCTGCTTCACGATGATAAAAATCTGGAGAGAAAAAACCTTCAAACCTAAGTCTTTTCATAAGAATGAGGTCATAATTGTAAGGCCCAGGGAGACGTTCCTTGGAAGCATAATTTTCTAATAAGCCACAAACAGCTATAACACCAAAATTAGCCATATTTTCCAAAACTGCATCTAAGGTTGATCCAGCTACATTATCAAAATAAACATTAACCCCTTCAGGACACAACATTTTTAATTTTTCAGAAATATTTTCAGTTTTATAATTAATAGCTCCATCAAAACCGTACTCATTGCATATTAGCTCACATTTTTCATCTGTACCGGCAATACCAATAACCTTGCACCCTGAAATTTTTGCTATTTGCCCTGCCATTAAGCCTGTACAGCCAGCTGCCGCAGAAACAACAAATGTATCGCCAGCTTTTACCCGACCTGTATTAATAACTCCTACATATGCAGTCCAACCATTTGCACCATATATACCTACATAATTTACCAATTCTATATCACTTGTATCTACTTTACTTGGGTACATAGCGTTTGGATCGACAACTGAGTAATCTGACCATTGACCATAAGATCTTAATATCTCGCCAATTTTATAATCAGGGTGATTACTTTCAACAACCTCTCCAAGAACAGTACCCATTAATTTTTCACCTGTAGGTATAGGAGGTTGATATGAGTCTTCTCTTTCAGTCATATACATCCTCGTTCCGGCATCCATTGATAAAAATGAGTTTTTTGTTGCAAAACACCCTTCTGGAATTTCAATTTTATTTTCTTCTCTTATTTCAAGAGAGCTCTCAAAATCATTGCCATCAGGCAAAGTTTTCATTACCCAGAATCTATTTTTTACTTCCATTTCACTCATCAGAAATCCTTTTATTAAATAATTATTAAATTAAGGTAATTATATAAGACAATGGAATAACTACCAACCATAAACCAACAGCTAATAATGCAGGTCTTTGGTTTAAAAACTTTAAATCGTTAATATTCGATTGAGTTCCTATGCAAAAAAGACCCAATAACAATAAATTTTGGCTTATATTTTTTAAAATTATTGAAAAATTATTTGAAAAATCAAAAAATGTATTTGCTAAGATCGCTATCAAAAAGAAAATTATAAATTTTGGGAAATTTATATTTTTTTCTTCACCTTTAAAAAACCAACTAGATAGTAACAGCAGAGGAATAATCCATAAAGTTCTTCCTAACTTTAATGTTGCTGCAACTTGTGCCGACTCATCACTGTACAATAAAGCCGTCCCTATTACAGAACTCGTATCATGTATGGCTAATGCAGACCATGCGCCAAATTGATAATTACTCATGTTTAAAAAGCTTCCAAGGATAGGAAAAATTACAATTGCTATAGCATTTAATAAAAATACTATTGTAATAGATAATAATACCTCTTGGGGCTTAGCCTTTATAATAGGGGCAACAGCAGCAATAGCAGTTCCACCACATATTGCAGCCCCAGCAGAAAGTAAAAATGCAATCCTATGATGAACATTTAAGATTTTACCAAGAAATAAGCCTAGGAAAAAAGTAAAAATTACAAACGCTGCTATCCATGAAAAATAATCAGAACCAACACTCCAAGCATAAGGAAGGCTGATTGTAGTACCTAAAAAAACTATACCTGCCTGCAATGGTAAGGTTCCAATTTTAATAGAAAGAAAGGTTTTTTTTGGTTTTACAACTAAAGAAAATAAAATCCCAAGAAATACGGCTAAAGCAGCATTTCCAATAAATAAAATAATAACAATGAATAGAATTAAAATAGCATATGGATTTTGCTTAATCTTAAAGGCCAGCTGTTTGTCCTCCATCAACAGGTATTAACTGACCAGTTATAAATTTAGAAGCATCTGATGCAAAAAATATCATTACAGGAGCAAGATCTTTATCCGGGTCACCGTATTCTTGACCAAGGGCAATCGGTACAGAATTTCTCCAATGGCTTGCTAAATTTTCTTCCTCTGAAGATCTCTCTCTTGCAGCACGATACATAGGTGTGGCCATTGCAGGAAGAATTGCATTCACTCTTATATTATCTTTACCCCAAGTGCCTGCCGCAGTTCTTGTCCATGAGTGAACAGCCCCTTTTGCTGCGGAGTATGCTGAGGCTGATGGTTCAGGTCTTAATCCAGATATAGATCCAAAATTTATGATAGAGCCGCCCCCATTATTCTTCATATAAAATCGGGCGGTTTGATTAGTTAGCATTGTGCCCTTAACGTTTACAGAAAACATTAAATCCCAATCCTCAGCAGTTACTTCTGAGGCATCAGATGAGCGTTGTATGGCTGCTGGATGAGCAAGGGTATCAAGACCCCCTAAAATATCGTTAGCTTTTGAAAAAGAATCAAGAACACTTGATTTATCCGAAACATCAACATGAATATAAGAACATTTTCCTGGGCCGGATTCATTGGCCTTATTGCAAATTAAACTACCTTTTTCATCAGATACATCCATGCCAATAACATGAGCACCTGCTTGAACATAAGCATTTAGTGTTGATTCACCCATACCACTTGCTGAGCCTGTAACTATTATTCTTTTTCCTTCAATTGTCATACTTAAATTCCTTACTTAATCTGAAATGGATCTTCAATAGTTTTTGGCTTTCTTGATAAGGGATTGTTAAATAAACATTGCTCAACTAAAACCGTATCAAAAAAAGCATGTAATTCAATAATTTTTCCCTCTTTTATAGTAAAAATTTCACAGTATGTTTGTTCGTAATCTTCACCATTTTGACATGGTCCACCACCCTTCATGAGACCTACAACCCTATCATTTTCAGCCGCTATAATTTTCCATTCTTTTGAAAATTTAATCTT
>JABHUT010000194.1 GCA_018658685.1 Alphaproteobacteria bacterium | reverse complement strand
AGTTGATGATATATTAATTATTGACCCTCCATTACTACTCATATGGCTTGCTGCAACAACACATCCAGACCAAGCAGCTTTTATGTTTAGATCAAGTTGGGCATTAAATTGTTCCGGTGAGGTTCTTGTTAAGTAACGCGGCGTTCCATCTGGAAGACCTCCTGCATTATTAACCCATATTGAAAGTTTACCAAATTTATCAACAGCCATTTGACCAAGATTTTCCATTGATTTTATATCAGTAACATCTGTTGGTACTACCAATGCTTTTCCTCCAAAGCCTTCTATTTCTTCTGCTACTTTTTTAAGTTCGTTCTCACTTCTAGAAGCAAGCACAATGGCTGCTCCAGCCTCTGCTAGCGCAATAGCAATTCCTTTACCTATTCCTTTCCCAGCACCAGTTACAACTGCTACATGACCTTCAAGTTTAAATAAATCTAGTACTGACATAACTTCTCCTTTTTAATACCTTATATTGTGCTTGCTAAACCTTTGGAAGATAAAATTTCAATCCAATATCCATCAGGGTCTTTTATAAAAGCTAATCCTTTCATATTTCCATCATCGGGTTTTTTCTGAAATTCTACACCCAAAGAGTCAAATCTTTCACACGCTTCATAAACATCTGGAACGGTAATACCTATATGGCCAAAACCTCTAGGATCTGAATTTCCATCATGATGAGAAAAACTATCATCATTTTCTGTTCCCCAATTATGAGTTAATTCAAGAACAGCTTTTTGATTTAATGCATAGGCAAATCTGTCTTGTTTGTTTTCTGGAACAGGACCATCCTCAGCTCTATGATATGATAAAAAATATAAAGAAAAATTATAATCTGGAAAATCTAATTTTTTAAGGATAGTCATCCCCAGAATCCGAGTATAAAAATCTAATGATTTTTCAGGATCTTTAATTCTAAGCATTGTTTGATTAAAAATATAATCTAGAGTTTTTTCATCAGGATTTTGAGACATCTCTTCCATAACTTTCTCCTCTTTAGTTAAAATTTATTATAAATTAGATAATAAAAAAGGGCTATACAAGTATAGCCCTTTTAAAAAATTATTTTTTAAGTTTAGAAATTAGCTGACAATGTAATTCCATAAACTGTTCCTACAGAAGGAGAGCCAAAAATCATAAGGCTAGATATATCTCTTACAGGACTTGTAATTTCATCTGTAAGATTTCTTCCAAAGAGACTGATCTTATAACTATCTTTTAGGAAAGTTATGGAAGCATCAATCTTTTCGGTAGAAGGAATCTTACCAACATCTCTATTGTCAGTAATTGAGTACAATTCATCAACAAAGCTATATTTAGCGAAAAGTTGCAACTCACCGTCACCTAACTCTGTAGTAAAGGTACCACCAAAGGATGCAGTCATCTCAGGTGCATATTTTGGTGTAAGATAATCATTATTTGTTGGCTCTACTAATCCTTCGGCGTTAGCACCATCAAGATCAGCAATAAAACCATCATATTCAGCATCAAGAAGCCCCACATTTACAAAAGCTTCAAAGCTCTCACTAACTAGGAATCGTGATTCGATTTCAAGTCCTTGATATAAAACACCTGCAACATTATCAATAACCGTTACAACTGTCTTAGTGGAAGGATCTAATTTAATAGTATCCTCTTGCTTATCTTCAAAGTCATTTCTGAATGCAGCAATATTTAACTGTACTCTTTTATCCATTAATAAACTTTTCATTCCAAGCTCAAGTGTTTTTGCATATTCGGGATCGTAAGTATTTTTAAAGTCTGCAACATTTTGGTTACGACCAAAAAAACCTCCACTTTGGAAACCTTCTTTATAAGTTGCGTAAAACATAATTTCTTCGGTATATTTATAAGATAATCCAACTACACCAGAAATCTCATCATACTTTTTAGTTAAAGTTGCAACTCCAACTTCTCCAGGAAGACCAATACTTTCAAAGTTATTTATATAAGCTCTCTCAAGAGTTGTGAGATAAGATTGCCCGCCGGTAAATTCTTTTTCTTCTTCAGTGTATCTTAATCCACCAGTTAGCATTAACTTTTCATTAAGTTGATAATCTATATTAACAAAAATAGCTTTTGACTCAGTGTTTTGAGTCTGAAGCAATTTTTGAGCATAGTTTTCTCCTAAAGTTGCACCTAGACCTGGTTCACAACGTATAGCTCCGAGACCAAATTGTTCACAAATTGGATACAGTTCAGGAGCAACTAGTGTTGACCAAAATGATCCTCTTGTAACCCAGTCTTGTCTGTAAGTACTATCCCAGAAATATGCTCCAGTTGTAATATTGGCTTTATCAGTAATAATTTCCAAGCGAACCTCATGACTTTCTTGCTCGTAAGCATTGAACGCATCAATCCATATCCATGGCATAGGTGTACCATCATACTCCCAAGTTGTTTGCTCACCTTCCTCACGGTAAGCACCAACATATGTTAACGTCATACTATCGCTTAAATCATATGTCATATTTAACGTATATGCATCAGTATCAAATTGACCAGGATTATGATCATTTGTGGCATTTTCAGTAGGCCCTAGACCTGCTGTACTTTTACATGTTGAATACCCACCAGGATTATATTTTGCTATTAACGCAGGAACACCTCTTGAAGGATCATAAAGGTTACAAATTAACGTTGAGTCGTCATTTTCGTTTGTCCAAGCCCCAACATCACTTCCGTCGTCATATTGCTCAATAGTAAGAAGGGCTTCAAATTTATCATTAGGTGTAAAAAGGAAAGTTGCACCATAATTTGTATAATCTTTTTTAGGCCCATCAACTTTTAAGAATGTATTATATATATGTCCATCATTTTTAATTGTGGTTCCAAATACTTTTAACGCAAGAATATCTTCTACAATAGGTGTATTGATTAAGGCTCTAAACTCCTCTTGGCCGTTATCTCCAATTGTCATTTCTACTTTACCACCAAATTCTCCAGTAGGTCGTGATCGCATCACCCTAATAACACCACCGTTAGTATTTTTACCAAATAATGTCCCTTGAGGTCCTCTAAGTATCTCAATTCTCTCTAAATCAAAATTTTCTATTATTTGTCCAGAGTTAGTTCCTATAGCAACTCCATCAAGTTCAACTAAGATTTTAGGATCTAATGATTTATCTGATTCACTTGAATTAATACCTCTAAGTGTAATAGCTGAACCACGAGCTCTAACTGAAGTTTCACCAATAATGACATTTGGTGCAAAGGCACTCAAATCAGCAATATTTCTAATTGTTGCATCTTGGAGTTGTTCAGTTACTGCAGTGATAGCAATAGGAACATCTTGGAGTGATTCCTCTCTCTTTCTTGCTGTAACAATTATTTCCTCAATTCCCAGGCTAGACGCTTCTTCATTGTCTTGAGCTGATATTGTTGAAAAACTAGTAAAAGTTAGAAAACTTAGCGTTACTAATCCCATTATTAAACGATCGAATATAATCATTAATTATCTCCTTTTTATTATTTTTTTATTAGAACAATTAATTATTATTTAAATCTAACAAGATTTTCTAAGATTTAGCAATATATTTTATCAATATTATCAATAAGTTAATAAGTATGACTTATTATTTATGAAAAAATATTTATAGATTTT
>JABHUT010000193.1 GCA_018658685.1 Alphaproteobacteria bacterium | reverse complement strand
TCGAAATCGAGGAGCTTAATATAGGTTTTTTTATTATATCTGAGTCAATATTTAAAGGATTAGATAGGGTTATTGTTGAAATTCAGGAGTGCATGAAACAAGGAAGGGCTCTTGGAGAAGAAAATTGATAATTGGAAGCGGTGTTGATTTAATTGATATTAGAAGAATCCAAAAAACATTGGATAGATTTGGAATAAGGTTCATTAAAAGAATCTTCACCGATCACGAAATAATGAGATCAGAAAAAAAATTAAAAAAAGTGGAGTCATACGCCAAAAGATTTGCAGTAAAAGAAGCCTGTTCAAAGGCTCTTGGAACAGGATTTAGATCCGGTGTTTATTGGAGTGATATCGGCGTTATAAATAAACCAACTGGACAACCTTCAATAGAATTAACAGGGGGTGCTAAGAAAAGGCTAGATATGCTCATTCCTGAGAATTATTATGCAAATATTTCAGTTTCAATTTCAGATGATTTTCCTTGGGCTCAAGCGAATGTTATTATAGAAGCAATTAAAGTTAATTAATTTTAGAGGGTTTAAAATGTCAAAAGCTTTAAAGAAGAAGGATAATTTTTTTGTTTCTTTTTTTTGGATTTTAATAATAGCTCTAATTTTTCGTGCATTTGCATTTCAGAGTTATAATATTCCCTCAGGATCTATGCTCAAAAACCTTCTTGTAGGTGATTACATTTTTGTTTCTAAATTTGCTTATGGATATTCAAAGAACTCTTTGCCTTTTAGCTTGCCAATTATTCCAGGAAGAGTTTTTTCATCACCGCCAAAAAGAGGTGATGTAGCTGTTTTTAAATTACCAAGTGACGGAAGGACTGACTATATAAAAAGAGTTATAGGGCTGCCTGGTGATAAAGTGCAAATTATTGATGGTGAGGTCTTTATTAACGATAAAAAGCTAATTTATAAGAAAATTGGAGTTTATAGGGATAATAATCTAGTTAATCGAAAGAAAAGGGCTTTAGGATGTAGGAATGAGGATCTTGAAATTCTTACAGAAACACTGCCAAACGGAAGATCTTATGAAATATTAAACTCAACTACCGAGTCTTATGCTGATAATACTGGTGTTTATAATGTTCCAGAAAATCATTTCTTTATGATGGGTGATAATCGTGATAACTCTCAAGATAGTAGATATCTAAAATCTGTTGGTTTTGTTCCTTTTGACAATTTAGTAGGAAGAGCAGAATTAATATTTTTTTCATGGAACTGGAAAAAAATGTCAAAACCAAATTGTGTTACTTCAATTGAATGGAGTCGAATTTTTCAAAGGATTAAATGAGTTTCAAAAAACATATAAAAGGCCTTGATGCTTTAGAAAAAAAAATTGGCTATTCTTTTAGAGATAAATCTATCCTAACTAAGTCTTTGACGCACCCTAGCTTTGATAATAATAAATTTTCAAATATGGAAAGGCTGGAGTTTTTGGGTGATCGAGTTTTGGGGCTAGTAATTTCTGAAGCAATTTTCTTGAAATTTAATTCATTTAATGAAGGTAGCCTATCTAGATACCATAATTATTTTGTACAGAGGAGCACATGTGTTTTAGTTGCGAAAAAAATAAACCTTAGTGATTTTATTATTTTTGGAAAATCTGAATTTTCTAAGGACGGATTAAAAGACTCCATATTATCGAATATTTTAGAGGCTTTAATAGGGGCGGTTTTTGTAGACTCTAGTTATGAAATAACTCAAAAGATGGTTTTAAATTTATGGAATGATTTAATTAATGATAAATTATTAGATCAAAATATTTTAAATCCAAAAAGTGAACTTCAAGAAATTAGCCTTGCATTAAAAAAAGACCTTCCAGACTATAAAATAGTGTCTGTAGATGGAAAAGATCATAATCCTGAATTCACAGTTTCACTATCAATAAATGGCTATGAATCAATTCAGGCGAAAGGAAAAACAAAGCAAGACGCAGAAAAGAATGCTGCTACAAAAATGCTAAAGTTGATTAAATGATATGAGTAAAAAAAATATAGTTATAGGTATTGTTGGCCCGACAAACTCTGGTAAATCAACTCTTCTAAATAATATAATAGGAGAAAAATTATCTATTGTTACTCATAAAGCTCAAACAACTAGATCTGGCTTACGAGGATTGAAAATCCTTGGTAATACACAAATGGTTTTTATTGATACACCAGGAATTTTTAATGCAAAAACAAAATTCGAAAAAGCAATGCTGGATAATGCTTTTGGTATTTTAAATGAT
>JABHUT010000192.1 GCA_018658685.1 Alphaproteobacteria bacterium | reverse complement strand
TGCAAAACTCCTTTTTTGGAATGCTGATGGTTCTAAAGCAGAAATGTGCGGAAATGCAGTTAGATGTATAGCTAAAATAATTATTGAAGAAAAAAAGAAAAAAGAAATTCATTTTGAGACTGTAAACAAAGAGATAATTTGTTGGGAAAATAATACAAATATTTCTGTTAACATGGGTAAGCCTAATTTTATATGGACCGAGATACCATTAAAAGGCGGTACAAAAGACTCATCAACCTTAATGATAGAACTGCCTTCGCCACCATGTGTACTTCCTAAGTTTAACGCGGTAAATATAGGAAACCCTCATGCAATATTTTTCTTTAATAATGATATATTGCCCGATCTAAAGGAAGTCGGAAAAAAAATTGAAGAAAATAAAATATTTCCTAATAAAGCAAATGTTTCATTCGCATATATAATTGATGAAGAAAATATAAATTTAAATGTTTGGGAAAGGGGCGCGGGAATAACTCAGGCATGCGGCTCGGCTGCTTGTGCAACTGCAGTAGCAGCTTCAAGATTAAATTTAACTAAAAGAGAAGTTAACATTTTATTGCCTGGCGGTAGTTTAGGAATTAACTGGAAAAAAGATAATCAAATTGTTATGACAGGCCCATATGAATTTAATAGTGAGGATATTATAGATATATCTAATTATAAATGACAAAAAAAGCTGAAATAATTACATTTGGTTGCAGACTAAATATTTATGAATCTGAAATCCTTAAACAAGGTATAAAAGAGCATAAAGTTATTGATACTGCTATTTTTAATAGTTGTGCAGTAACATCTGAGTCTGTGAGACAAGTTAAGCAATCAATAAGAAAAAGAAGAAGAGAATTTCCTGATGAAAAAATTATCGTGACTGGTTGTGCTGCGCAAATAGAGCCGGAGACATTTTCTAAAATGCAAGAGGTTGATTTAGTTTCAGGAAATATAGAGAAAAGAGATATATTAAATATTCTTTCTAAAGAAAAAAGTTCAAAGAAAATTGAAGTTCAAAATATTATGGAAAACAGACAAAATCTTAATGGATTAACTGATGGCTATGATAATAGATCAAGAGCTTTTATTGAAATACAAAATGGCTGTGACCACAGGTGTACATTTTGCATTATTCCATTTGGAAGAGGTAACTCAATATCCAAGTCTGTAAAAAATATTATTAATGAAATTAATCTTATGATTGAAAAAGGTCATAAAGAAATTGTGCTTACTGGCGTTGATATAGCCTCTTGGGGACACGATTTAGATAAAAAAAGTAACCTTGGCTTTTTGGTAAAAAAAATTCTTCGAGGTTCTCCAGACTTAACTAGGCTAAAATTATCTTCAATGGATGTAATAGGGTTTGATGATGAACTTTTAGAAATTATTGCCACTGACGAAAGAATACTTCCACACATTCATCTATCTCTCCAGGCTGGTGATAATATGATTTTAAAAAGAATGAAGAGACGTCACTCAAGAGATGATGCAATAAACCTATGTAAGAAAATAAGAAAAAGAAGACCAGAAGTTGCTTTTGGAGCTGATATAATAACAGGATTTCCAACTGAAACTGAAGAAATGTTTTTAAATACCTTAAATATTGTTGATGAGTGCGGTCTTGATTGGCTACATGTATTTCCTTACTCACCCCGCCCAGGCACACCGGCAGCCAAAATGCCCCAAAATGACAAAAAAGTCTCCAAACAAAGGGCAAAAATTCTTCGAGAGAAAGGAGAAAAAATTAAAAAAAATCATCTTGAGGGTCTTGTAGGTAAGAAAATAGAAGTATTTATTGAGAAAAATAATACAGGTCATACTAACCAATTTGCTCCTGTTAAGCTTGAAGAAAATTATGAGCCAGGAACATCTATTTTAGCCCACATAAGTCAGTCTGATAGTAACTTTGTATATGGTAAAATGGCTAACTAGGGTTTTAATATCTTGTCACTAAAATCAATCGGGCCAACATGTCGTAAAACGATTACACCTTTTTCATCGACTATAAATGTTTCTGGAACTCCGGTAATCCCCATTTCAATTCCAAAAAAACCACTATTATCCCTGCCTATATAATCATAAGGGTTGCCTTTATCCTCTATAAAAAATTTTGCATCCTCTTCATTGTCCTTATAATTAATACCTATCATTAGTAGGTTATTTTTTCCTTTGAGAGCCATTAGATAAGGATGCTCAACTTCACAGGGTAAACACCAAGACGCCCAAAAATTAATCAACTTATATCCAGGATTTCTTAATAGC
>JABHUT010000032.1 GCA_018658685.1 Alphaproteobacteria bacterium | reverse complement strand
GGAAATAATCTCTGTGAAGCAGCAATTCCCTCTTGAAGCATTGCTTGTAAGTTTGCTACAGCTTTCAAAGGATCATATAGTAAGCCAGCAGCTGTAGTAAAAGCCATAAAACTTCCTACAGTCATTAAACCATCTAAAGATTTATTACCGGCGTAGTAAATAATACAAGCAATCGCAACGCCAGTTACAATTTCCATTATCGGTGCAGATGCTGATCGAGCTCTGACACCTTTCATTGAAAAATTTACTACCTTATCAATAACTTCTGAAGCCTTTTTTTGGTGCATTTGTTCTTTACCGTAAGCCTTGATAATCCTAATTCCTTTTAAAGTTTCTGAAACTAAGGCTGATAAGGTCCCTATTTCCTCAAGACTCATACGAATAGCTTTTCTTAATTTTTTACCTAAAAACTTTAAACCAATTGCAGCTGGTGGAATAACTATAAAAAAAATAGTAGCAAGCATTGCATCAACATAAAAAAGATAACCAACAAGACCAATCACCATTAATATATTTCTTGATAAATTAACAACTACTGATGACATCGTCTCTCTTAGTTTTGAGGAATCAGCAGTAAAGCTAGATATAAACCTCGCTGAATGAATGGAGTTTATATAAGCCAGATCAGAACTTAAAATGGATCTATATAAATCCTTCTGAAGAGACCCAACAATTCTTTGGCCTATATAATTTATAGCTACATTAGCTCCATATGTTCCAACAGCTCTTATTACCATTATTGAAATTGCAACAAGAGGAAGAATTGTAAGCATACTCCTGTCAGCATTAACGAAAATATCGTCAATAACACGACGAATTAACTCTGGAAGAGCTGGAGTTGTTAATGCAACTATTGCATTACAAGAAAGCGCTATTAACAATAACTTGGTTGAACCACTAGCATAGCTTTTCCAAATTCTTTTAATAGTTCTTAAAGTATAATATTTTTCAGTATCATTCATTTTATCCACTACTTAGATTTATACATAAAAACATTAATATGCACATGAATTATCATAAAGATTGAATAGCATATTGCTTGTTTTGTTAAATCATCATAGTTTATCTTGCTTCAATTGTTTGGTGAAAATATGTCAATAAAGTTATCGAAAAATTTAGAAAAGATTGCCCCTTCTGCAACTGTTGCTATGACGCAACTTGCAAGAGAGTTAAAAAATGAAGGAAAGGATGTAATTAGCTTATCCGCTGGTGAACCAGATTTTGATACACCTGATCATATTAAGACTGCTGCTATTGATGCCATTAATAGGGGGGAAACAAAATATACAGCTGTTGATGGAATAGATGAGCTCAAAGAGGCAATAATAAAAAAATTTAAAAGAGATAATAACTTAAGTTTTTCAAAAGAAAATATCTCTGTCGCACCTGGTGGGAAGCCTATTATCTATAACGCAATGATAGCAACACTAAACCCAGGTGATGAAGTCATTATTCCATCTCCATATTGGGTAAGTTATCCAGATATAGTTAAATTAGCCGGAGGAACTCCTGTTATAATAGAAACAAGTATAGAGGATAATTTTAAGATTACAGATACTAAACTTAAGCAAAGCATAACAGAGCATACTAAATGGATTATATTAAACTCACCATCTAATCCAACTGGAGAGGTTTATACACAATATGAATTAGAAACTCTTATTGATGTTTTGAAACAGTATCCAAATATTTATATTCTGACTGATGATATATATGAACACCTTCTTTACGATAGATCGAATAAATTTATAACAATTGGTCAGCTCGATGATGAAATTAATACTAGAACTTTAACTATGAATGGAGTTTCAAAAGCATACTCAATGACTGGATGGAGAATTGGATACTGTGGTGGTCCAAAAACTATAATTGATGCGATGAGAAAGCTTCAAGGCCAGTCTACATCAAATCCCTCATCAATTAGCCAATGGGCTGCCGTAGAAGCTTTAAATGGAGACCAGGATTTTTTAAAAAACTGGCTAGAGTCATTTGAGGAAAGAAGAAATAAAGTCTTTGAAATGATAAATTCAGCAAAAGGACTTAAGTGCCTTAAACCAAAAGGAGCTTTTTACATATACCCCTCTTGTGAAGAGCTAATAGGAAAAAAAACTCCTGATGGTAAAGTTATAAATAATGATAAAGATTTTGCTATGAATTTATTAGAAACTAAATCAATTAGCATTGTTCATGGCGAAGCATTTGGTTTATCTCCTTATTTCAGAATTTCATATGCAACATCTATTGAAAAATTAGAAACAGCCTGCAATCGAATAATTGAATTTTGTGATGAGCTTGAATGAAAAATATCAAATCTTTTCAAAATGATGAACTTGGACCGCTATTAAAGCACCCAAAAAATAACAGTAAGACAGAACCAAATATACCATTTAAACTAGTATCAGATTTTAGTCCCGCTGGTGACCAACCTCAGGCTATAAAGGAACTAGTTGATGGGGTAAATAAAGGTGAAAGATCTCAAATACTACTTGGAGTTACTGGTTCTGGTAAAACGTTCACAATGGCTCAAATCATTGAAAAAACTCAAAAATCAGCATTGATTCTTGCGCCTAATAAAACTTTAGCAGCTCAACTTTATTCAGAATTTAAAGATTTCTTCCCAGAAAATGCAGTAGAATATTTTGTATCCTACTATGACTATTATCAACCCGAGGCTTATGTTCCAAGAACAGATACATATATTGAAAAAGACGCCAGTATAAACGAACACATTGATAGATTAAGGCACTCCGCCACAAGATCTTTAATGGAAAGAGATGATGTTATAATAGTATCATCAGTCTCTTGTATATATGGTATTGGTTCTGTTGAAACCTACTCATCAATGACTGCTATTATTGAAAAAGGTAGTAAGGTTGAAAGACAAAATCTTTTAAATGATCTCGTCACACTTCAGTATAAAAGGAATGATACAAGCTTTATCAGAGGAACCTTTAGAGTTAGGGGTGATACAATCGAAATTTGGCCTGCACATTTAGAGGGGAGAGCTTGGAAAATATCGCTATGGGGTGATGATGTTGAGAATATAAGTGAGTTTGATCCTTTGACTGGAGAGAAAATTAGATCTTTAGAGAAAATTAAAGTTTACGCTAACTCTCACTATGTAACACCAAGACCAACACTTCAGCAGGCTGCCCAAGGTATTAAAAAAGAGTTACTATCCACATTAAAGCAACTTGAAAAGGAAAATAAATTATTGGAAATGCAAAGGCTGGAACAAAGAACTATTTTTGATTTAGAAATGATGGATGCAACTGGAAGTTGTGCTGGTATTGAAAATTATTCACGTTATCTTACTGGAAGAAAACCTGGAGAACCGCCTCCAACATTATTTGAATATCTGCCTAGTGATTCAATAATTTTTGCAGACGAAAGTCATGTAACAATTCCTCAGCTTGGAGGAATGTATAAAGGCGATTTTAGCAGGAAAACAACACTTTCAGAGCATGGATTTCGTCTTCCTTCTTGCAAAGATAATAGGCCATTAAAATTTGAAGAATGGGAATTAATGAGACCAAAAAGTATTTTTGTTTCAGCAACACCCGGTCCCTGGGAGCTAAAAGAAACTGGAGGAGTATTTTCTGAACAGGTAATAAGGCCAACAGGATTGATTGATCCAGAATGCACAATAAAACCAGCCACTAATCAGGTAGATGATTTAATTTATGAATGTAAATCTGTGGTCAAGAAAGGACAAAGAGTTTTAGTAACTGTGTTAACAAAAAAAATGGCTGAGGACTTAACCGAGTACATGAATGAGCAAAATATAAAAGTTCGTTACCTTCACTCAGATATAGATACGTTGGAAAGAATTGAAATTTTAAGAGACCTAAGATCGGGTATTTTTGATGTTTTGGTTGGTATTAATCTACTAAGAGAAGGATTAGATATTCCTGAGTGCACCCTCGTCGCAATACTTGATGCTGATAAAGAAGGGTTTCTTAGATCAGAAACATCACTAATCCAAACAATGGGAAGAGCTGCAAGAAATATTGATGGAAAGGTTTTACTATATGCCGATAAAATAACAGGATCAATGGAAAGAGCGATTAACGAGACAAAACGAAGAAGAGAAAAACAAGAAGAGTACAATAAAGAACATAATATCACGCCAGCAAGCATTAAAAAGAATATTAAGGATATATTAAGCAGTATTTATGAAAGAGATCATGTTCATATTGATACCCCAGATTATTTAGACAACGACCTAATGATTGGTAATAATTTAGAGAAACACCTTAAAGTTCTTGAGAAAAAAATGCTTGCTTCCGCTGAAGACTTAGATTTTGAAGAAGCGGCTAAAATAAGAGATGAAATCAATCGACTTAATGAAACATCATTGCTTTTATTAGAAAATCCTATGATAAAAAATCTTAAATAAAATTTTTGGAAGTTAAATATGAAAGCTATACATTTAAAATCAATGAGTCCAGGTGTGGCAATAGTTACAGGTGGTTCGAAGAGAATTGGAAAGAGCATAATCAGAAAACTATCATCTCTTGGATGGAAAGTAATTATTCATTATAATTCAAATAAAATTGATGCCTTAAGTCTTCAAAAAGAAATACAAAAAAATGGAGGATCTGCATCAATTATTAAGGCCAATCTTAATAACCCAAAAGCCACAAAGGAATTAATTTCAAAATCTGAGAAGAAATTTGGAAAACTAACTCTGTTAATAAATAATGCATCAGTTTTTGAAAATGATTCAGTAAAAAGTCTAACAATTGAGTCATGGGATATTCATAATAATGTTAATACCAAGGCTCCTTTGTTATTATCTCAATCATTTGCAAAACTTTTACCGAAAAAGGAACCTGGTATAATTATCAATATAATTGATCAAAGAGTTTTTTTTCCTAGACCAGACTTTATTTCATACTCGTCATCAAAAAACTCTTTATTTTGGCTTACAAAGGTATTGGCTCAAGCATTAAGTCCGAAAATTAGAGTTTGCGCTATTGGACCAGGTCCAACACTTAAAGGTGCCAGACAAACAAGTAATGATTTTAAAAATCAAAGCGAATCTGTTCCACTTGGTAATGGCTCGTCACCAGAGGAGGTATCTCAGGCGATAGAGTTTATTCTCAATTCAGCATCCTTTACTGGACAAATGATTACATTAGACGGTGGAGAGCATTTGGATTGGATTAAATCTGAAGATAGAAATTTTAAAGATTAGACCAATTATTGCTTATTAATTAAAAAAGTATCATTATTAAACAATAAGTTAATTATATATAATAATAAATTTGTTGACTTATACACAATCATATTTTTTTAAAATAAAAAAAATCATTAAAGTAAACAATACTATAAAAAAACCTAAATAATATTAAATTACTATTAATTATCAATACTTTATATTAAAAAAGTAATATAAATTCTTAATAAATGATACTTATTTAAGTAAAATAAGACTTAGTTAGTTTTCAACAAAGTTATCCACAGGATATTTATTGGCATAATATAATAATATAAAATACAATTAACAAAATGATAAACGAATCTTTAGACATAAAAAAAATATCGGGTAGAGAGATCTTAAGTAAAAAAGTAAAAAATATGCCTGAAAAACCTGGTGTATATAGAATGCTTGGTGAGAAAAAAAATGTCTTATATGTTGGAAAAGCAAAAAATATAAAAAAAAGATTACAAAGTTACGTAAGACCCATAGGTAATAATAATCGAATAACGAAAATGGTTAGTCTTATAAAAGATGTTGAAATAACAATTACAGAAAATGAAACAGACGCCCTTCTTCTTGAATTAAATTTAATTAAAAGTCATAAGCCAAGATACAATATTATGCTAAGAGACGATAAAACTTTTCCATATATTCATCTAAGCAAGGGTAAGCTTCCAGCAAGACTATCAAAGTATAGAGGCTCTAGAAATAAACCAGGAGAATATTTTGGCCCCTTCGCAATGGAAGGTTCTGTTAAAAAAACAATTAATATAATACAAAAAGCATTTCTTTTAAGAACCTGTACAGATAGTTACTATCAAAATCGTCAGCGTCCCTGTTTACTATTTCAAATAAAAAAATGCTCTGGACCTTGTACTAATGAAATTTCTGAAAAAGATTATAAACTGCTAGTTGATGACGCAAAAAAGTTTTTTGTTGGTAAATCAAATAAAATACAAAATAAACTTTCAGAGAAAATGCAAAACGCATCCCGGAATAAGGAATATGAAATTGCAGCGCAATTCAGAGACAGAATAAGTGCCCTAGCAGACATAAATCAATCTGATGCAATAAATCCTCAATTTCTTGAAGATTCAGACGTTTTTGCGGTTAATAAAATTAATGATAAAGCTTGCGTTCAAGTATTTTTTTTCAGATCATGGAGAAACCTAGGAAATAAATCTTATTTCCCTGCAAATACTCAAGATTTTTCAGAAAGTGAGATTTTGGATACTTTTATACCTCAATTTTATCAAAACAAACCAATACCGAAATTGATTTTAGTAAGTCATGAAATCAAATCTAACTCTCTATTGTCGGATACTTTCTCAAAAAAAGAAAAGAATAAAATCACAATATCAAAACCATCAAAAGGTGAGAGAAGAAAAATTATTTTACATGCATTAGATAATGCTAAATATGCTCTTAAACGTCATCAAATAAACCTTTTAAGTAATGAAAAAAATCTCCTAGGCTTAAAAGAAACTCTTAACTTAGAAAAAATCCCTAAACGAATAGAGGTCTACGATAACAGTCATATACAAGGTTCATTCGCAGTTGGAGCAATGATTGTAGCAAACGAAGAAGGATTAGTAAAAAGTGAGTACAGAAAGTTTAATATAAAAGAATCAAATACTGATGATGACTTTGGTATGATGAATGAGGTAATAAAGAGAAGATTTGGAAGATTATTAAAAAATAAAGACACTGATCAATCTAAATACCCAAACATTATCCTTATAGATGGAGGAAAGGGACAATTTAGCTCAACAGAGGCAGCTTTAAGAGAACTTGGCATCAATGATGTAACTATTATTTCAATTGCAAAAGGTGAAAAAAGAAATGCGGGGAAAGAAAAACTATATACTTCTAGAAAAGATCCTTACTTGCTGAAACCTAATGACCCTACACTATATTATTTGCAAAGATTAAGAGATGAAGCGCACCGATTTGCTATAGGAACGCACAGAGCAAAAAGAAATAAAACAATTACAAAAAATCCTCTTGATGAAATACCAGGAATAGGATTAAAAAGAAAAAAAGCTTTGCTAAATTTTTTTGGTTCAGCACGCTCAGTTGGTCAAGCTAAGGTTGACGAATTAATGGCTGTTGATGGTATATCTCAAAATACAGCTAATTCTATTTTTCATTGGTTTCATTAGTAATGTTAATTAAATTAAAAAGCGAGATATAAAAATGCCCAATTTATTAACGGTAATACGAATAATCCTTGCATCATTAATTGCTTTAATATTAATTTTTTTTGATAGTAAAATTGCTTACTTTATTAGTATTATCCTTTTTTCCTTAGCTGGAATAACAGATTATTTTGATGGCTGGATAGCAAGAAAAAAGAATGAAATTAGTGATCTTGGAAGAATGCTTGATCCTATAGCAGATAAAATTCTGGTTATCTCGACCTTTATTATCCTTATGTCAAATAATGTAATTGAAGATTATAATACCATTGCGGCATTAATAATTATCTACAGAGAAATTTTTATATCAGGACTTAGGGAGTTCCTTGGAAGTAAATCATTTGTTGTTGAGGTTTCAAAACTTGCAAAGTGGAAAACCGCAATACAATTTATTACAATATTAGCCTTTCTAGGAAGCCAAGTAATTAATGACTACTATATGTATACGGATATTATTAATATATTTATGAAGTTTACATGTACATTATTAATTTGGGCGACATCTTTAATTTCAATACTAACAGGAATTAGTTATCTAAGAAGCTCATATGACTACTTGGGTATCAAAAAAAAATGAAATTATTATACTTTGCGAAAATTAGAGAAATCTTAGGTAGAAGCGATGAAACAATTTCTCTACCTCCAAATATTTTATCTGCAGGCGATTTGATAGACTATCTTATGGATCTTGATGATATTTATAAAACTGCATTTAGTGATAAAAGATTTTTTATTGCAGTTGATGAGGAATTTGTAGAAATGGACTTTATAATTAAAAACTCCAAAGAAATAGCAATCTTTCCTCCAGTAACAGGTGGATAATGATTAAAATAAGAATACAATCTGAAGCATTTAATATAGAAAATGAAATAAAAGAAATATCCAGATCAAAATTAAATGGGGCAACAGTAAGTTTTATTGGCTCTGTAAGAGATCTTAAATCTGAAAATTTAAAAAATTTAGAAATAGAGCACTTTCCTAAAATGGCAGAAAAAGTCTTAGAGAAAACTGCTCAATATGCCTTTAAAAATTGGAATTTATCCCAGTGTATAATTATTCACAGGTATGGAAAGTTAAAGATAGCTGACCCAATTGTATTAATAATTACCTCATCACCCCATAGAAAAGAAGCTTTTAAAGCTAATGAATATATTATTGATTTTTTAAAAACTAACGCCCCATTCTGGAAAAAAGAAAATACCGAAAAAAGATCTTATTGGGTAAATCAAAAAAATTAATCACCAGACCAGTTATTAACAAGCTCATTATATGTTGATGAAATCTTCTTTATTTCATCACCTACAAAAAACTTAATGTCATCAATTTCTGAAACTGGCGTCACTTCAGCTGCAGTACCTGTTATAAAGCATTGTTCAAAATCTTTTATATCGTCTAAAAAAAGTACTCTTTCGATTACATTCATCCCAAGATCTTCTGCAATTTTAATAACTGTTCTTCTTGTAATTCCGTCAAGAAAGCAGTCAGGAATAGGTGTATGAATCTCACTACCCTTTATAAAAAAGATATTTGCTCCAGTTGTCTCAGCAACTTGATCTCTGTAATCGAGCATTAATGCATCAGAAAATCCTTGTAACTCAGCTTTTTGCTTTGCGAGAGTACAAATCATATACAGCCCAGCTGCCTTTGCTTTGCATGGAATTGTTTCGGGCGAAGGTCTTTTCCATTCTGAAAGTGTAACCTTTATTCCTTTTAAAATTTCTTCTGGGGTAAAGTAGGTAGGCCACTCCCAAACAGCAATTGCACAATGAACTTTTGCATTTGGAGCCGAAACGCCCATTTCTGAACCTCTCCAAACAATTGGCCTTAAATAAGCATCTGTTAAATTATTCAATTCAAGAGCTTTGTAAGAAGCATCTATAATTTCCTCAATAGAGTAAGGAATTTTAAGATCAAGCGCTTTAGCTGAATCAAACAATCTTTCTGTATGCTCTCTAACTTTAAAAATCTTACCAGAATAAGATCG
>JABHUT010000031.1 GCA_018658685.1 Alphaproteobacteria bacterium | reverse complement strand
CCTTTTTCTGAAATTTTTTCTTTCCATTTGTTTAGTTCTTCAAGACTTTGAATAGTAGAATATTTCTCATATTCAAATTTCTTAATATCTTCCTCATTTTTTTGAACTTCACCAGTATCTTCCTTGGGATTGAAATTAAGCTCTAATTTTTGAGAAACTACCTCATCAGGGTAAATATTAAATTCTTTAGCTTTCTTTTCGGTTAATGTTTTGAACTCCATTGCCTTTAAGAAAGAAATTAGCTTATGGGGCTCTATAGATTGAATTTCTATATCATCAATAGGTATTGGTAGCTCTATATCATCCTTTAGTGTCACTAATTCTCTGCTTATCCTGGCTTGTTCTGCAAATTCTATAATACTTTCCCTTCTTTTTGTTTGTTTAATTTGTGAGGCATTCTCGATTAATTTATCTAGATCACCATACTCATTTATTAGGAGAGCAGCTGTTTTAATTCCTATACCAGGAACACCGGGAACATTATCAATTGAATCTCCTGCTAATGATTGAACATCAATAACTCTATTTGGCTTCACACCAAATTTCTCAATAACTTCATTATCTTTGATTATACGATTTTTCATCGTATCTAACATACTTGCACCGTCACCTACTAATTGCATCAGATCTTTGTCTGATGAAACAATGGTGACCTGCATGCCTTTTGAAAGAGCTGATTTAGTATAACTTGCTATGAGGTCATCAGCTTCATACCCCAATAGTTCAACGTGGGGAACATTAAATGCATTGGTTGCTTCTCTAATAACAGGAAATTGAGGAATTAGATCTTCTGGAGGAGAAGACCTGTTAGCCTTATACTCAGGATATATTTCATTGCGAAATGTTTTTCCTGAGGCATCAAAGACCACTAAAAGATGTGTTAAGTTATTTTTTTGTTTTTCATCTCGTATAAGTTTATCAAGCATATTACAAAAACCAGATATTGCACCTACTGGGAATCCATCCGATTTTCTCGTTAAGGGTGGGAGAGCATGATAAGCTCTAAAAATATATGTAGAACCATCTACAAGATATATATGTTTCTGATTATTCTTCATTTGTTTTATATTTTTACTATTGCACTTAGTTTGTGTAGATGAAAGATTCAATTATAATACATTTAAAAATATATAGAGAGATATGAAAAACGAAATTCTTCCAGATATTGCAATTGAGATTAAGGGGTTATCAAAAGAGTACAAAGGTATTGGTGGCGCAGGCAATTTATTAGCACTTGATTCTATTGATTTAAATATTCCTAGGGGTTCAATGTTTGGTCTCCTAGGCCCCAATGGCGCTGGTAAATCTACATTTATAAATATTCTTGCCGGCTTAACACTGAAAACATCTGGTAAGGCTATTGTTTGGGGTTTTGATCTTGACAAAAATCCAAGATCTGTTCGTGCATCTTTAGGTGTTGTTCCGCAAGAAATATATGTTGATCCATTTTTTTCACCTCGAGAAACACTAAATCAACAAGCTGGTATGTATGGTGTCATGCCTAAGGATCGTAATGTAGATTTTTTATTGGAAACTCTCGACCTTGAGGATAAAGCAGATTCATATACACGTACTCTTTCTGGCGGAATGAAAAGAAGATTGCTTGTTGCTAAGTCTATGGTTCATAGACCTCCTATTTTAATACTAGATGAGCCTACTGCTGGTGTTGATATTGAGTTAAGACAACAATTATGGGCTTATATTAGAAAGCTTAATGAATATGGAACAACAATTATATTAACAACTCATTACCTTGAAGAGGCTGAAGAGCTTTGTGATACAATAGCAATTGTTGATAATGGACAAATAGTAAGATGTGCGCCAACAAAGGAAATTTTAAATGATGCAGATTCTAAAAGTCTGATTATTAAAACTTCAGAAAATATTGAAAATCTTAGCCCCCCTTTAAAGGATATGGGAGCAATAATTGATAAAGATAAAAATATCTTAATAGGTTATAATCCTAAAAATGAGACATCAAGAGATATCCTGAGAAAAGTTGAAGAAACTGGTCTTGATGTCAGAGACTTTTCTGTTTCAGGGGCATCCTTAGAAACAGTTTTTCTCTCTATTACATCAAAAAAATAAGCAAAAAAAAGCGCGATATCTCTACCGCGCTTAATTTCATTATTTGATCTTAGTTTTAGAACTTCGCACCAAATGAAATACCAAACATTCTTGGCTCCATATAGAAATCATTTCTAAATTGGCCTGAAGAAGGGTCTGTAAAGTACGCACCTGTTTGGTTATCATCATCAGCTAGATTTTGAACCCAGAGTCTTGCATAAAAATCAGAGTTCGTTGGCTTAATGATAACTTGAGCATTAATAACATCCCAAGAATCTATACTATCTCTCGTAGTATTATAAAGGCGAGTCCACATTGAATCCTGCCAATAATAATCCAATCGAGAAATAACTTGTAGATTTGATTCAGTAAAATCTGCGGTATATTCTATACCAATATGGGCAGTTGCCTTAGGTGCATTTGTTAATTCATTTCCACCTAAATCATACTCAACCTCATAAAATCCACCTAGACCCGCTGCAGTTAATTTTGAAGCTATAGAAGCACAGTTACCAAGTGTTGGTAGAGCACCCATTCCAAAAATTTGAGCTAGTGGATCCATTAATCCAGACGGATCAGCAGAATCAAAATTATTAACTGATAAAGTTTTTGGTAAAAGATATACATCTAGGGCACCAGCTGCAGGGTTGGCATTTATAACACCACCACCTAATCCAGCAAGTAATTGCTGCTTAGTAAATCCACATGTAGAAGCATTATTAATATCCTTCATCACCCAACCTTGAGTATCACCAAGATTTCTTCCAGTTAGGTCATGCGGGTTAAGTGATTTAGTGCCACCAGCAACTTCAGTATCTAGCATTGAAAATTGTGCATCAATTTTTAAACCCGGTACTGATGATGGTGACCAAGCAAGTTCAGCCTCAAGACCCGTCATTTCTGCATCAATATTTTCATTCACAGATGTTCGAGCTATAATTTTTGAAACTTGAAGTCCTTGGTAGTCATAATAAAAAGCTGAGAAGTTAGCAATCAATGTATTGTCATTTAATACATTCTTCATGCCAATCTCAAATGCATCAATAAATTCTGGATCAGCTTGAGGATCTACACCAGCAAATAATACCGGGTCAACAGGCGGATTAAATAAGCCAGGACGATAACCTCTAGAAATACTTGCATAAATTAATGTTGAATCAGTTGCCTCTAAATCTGGTGTCCAATCTATACCAGCTTTATAAGTAATCTCCTCCTCTGTAAAAGAAACAGGGTTACCTGTAAGGGCTCTTTGCTCACCCGGGGCAGGAATTGGTTGAAGTGCAGGTCCGCCTAATCCAGCAAAAACTAGACCTAAATTAGGATCTGTTCTTTGTACAGCTGCAAGCACAGGATCACCAACTGATGTTCCTCCAGCAAGAATAATAGAATTTAAAAACTGCTGAGCATCAGCAACTCTTTTTTCTGACTCATTCCATCTAGCACCAAGAGTAATTTGAGTATCTTCATTAACATCTATATACACTTGAGCAAAAACACCAGTACGTTCAAGTTCATATGGATTTGTTAAATTTCTATAATGAGAAGGATACAATCTTGCTCCACTCAATATAGGGGCAAGAGCAACAGCATCACCACCGTTAAAATACACATCATAAAGGTTAACTGTTTCATTTTCTAACATATTAAAGCCAGCAACAAAGTTTACATTTCCATCAAAATCTGAGGCAATAGTAATATCACCATATGTATATTCATTTTCACTTCTTGAAGTATCATAAGCGAATCCAAAATCATGATAACCGCCTACAGATCCTCCAAAAATACCCATAGCACCAAAATTTCCTGAATTAGGATCTGTGTAGCCTGATATTGGAAGTTCTCCATTTGGAAAAAAAGGATTAGTTCCTTTAAATAATTTTGTTCGACCATCATTTTGTGAATAATCTTGTTGTGAAAGAATTCCACTTTCATGATAAGCAAAATTTGCTTTAATAGTTAAATTTTCAAATGAATTATTTTCTATTGCTAGCATATAGGCTTTTTCATGAACTTTATATACAGGATCAATTGCTTGATATGTTTCTCGAATTCCAAAAAGAGGTTGAGATGGTGCTGTGTCTAGTGGACTAAAACTTGCCATACCTGCTACAGCCAAGAGTATTCCGTTAAGACCTCCAGGTCCTTGAAAAGAATCTCTACCAAACTCAGTAGGGTGACAACCGTATGCAGGTGTTTCCGTCATTTTACACATTTGACGACCAGCACGTGCTCTATTATCATCTTCTTCAAAATTCATATAAGTAAATCTAGCAACAGTATCTTCATTAAGATCAGCTTCAAGAACCGCTCTGTATGAGGTTATATCCCTTCCATCAATAGCTTCTCCTTCTTTTCCAGGAAACATATTAGTAGAAAAACCTTCTCTGCTTAAGTTCATGCCTGATACCCTTAAACGTAAGTTATCGGCTAAAGGCATATTCATCATAATTTTAATTTTTTTATGATTATAGTCTCCAAATTCTATTTCAGCTGAGGCTTCAACTTCATTTGTTGGTCTTGCAAAAATCATATTTACTGTACCAGCTGTAGCGTTAGCACCATAAAGAGTTCCCTGAGGTCCTCTCAGAACTTCGACACGGGAAACATCATAAAATTCTGTTTCAAATACTCGTGTTGGAAGAGGGATACTATCAAGATGATAAGCAACAGCTCCATCACCGGAAGCGGCAACAGCAGCAGAAGCAACACCTCTTATAGACATACTGCCACCAGTGAAATTACCACGTGTATAAGTAACACTTGGAATAGTGAATTGAAGATCACCAAATGTTTCAATTTGTTGAAGCTCAAGAGCTTCAGCTCCAAAAGCGGAAACCGCAATTGGAACATCTTGAATACTTTGTGCAGTTCTTTCAGCAGTTACAAGAATTTCTTCAATTCCAGTTGTCTTAGCTTCTTGAGCTAAAGCAACATTAGAAAAAAATAATGGCGCAACCATAAATATAGCTGCAAATAAAATACGTTTTGACATCTAGTGCCCCCCTTAGTTACGTTTTACCGCAATTGTTATTTTTTTTGTTAGGCTTATAAATAATAGGATACTTATTTAATCAAAGAAAACAATAAAAATTTTGATAAAAAAAACACAGTGTGCTTAAATTGCAACATATTTCTATATTTCTATCTCAGCACACTGTGTAACAAGGAAGTAAAACAAAGCCTAACACTCTTTGGTTTCATCTCCCCCCTCACCACTTTTCAAACTATGAAGTTATTATTATTATTATTTAAGTGGTCCATTAATAACTCTATTAGCTAATTTCAATTTAGCAACTTATTTTTACTATTTCTAAAAATTTTTACTATTTATATTGAAAATAACTTTAGATAAAAAAAAGGCGGCAAATGAGCCGCCTTTAATTTAATAATTTTAATTTTAATTAAAATTCTCTGCTTAATGTTAATCCCCACATTTTTGGAACAACTGGATAACCAGCATAGGATCCAGGTGATCCTGGAACATTAAACCCAGTATAAATATATTCATCATCATTAATATTTCTACCCCAAAGCATTAAGCTAAATCCTGAAGCTGAATCTTTAACACCAAGACTTGCATTTAAAGTTCCAACTTCTCTCAAAGCATTAGGTACTTCTACAGGAACAGCATCTGTTGCTTGGTAAGCATCCTCGTATACGTATTCGCCTCTAATATAACCAGTCATATTTTCATTTAAATCAAATGTATATGTTCCGGAAACAGTAATTGCTAATTCAGGGACGCCTGAAGGAGTTCTACCAGTGAAATCTTTTACTCTTGCAGGGCCGCCATTTATTATTGGGCAGTCATCAGATGCAGGAGGAACAAAAGTTCGATCGCATGGACCATTCTTAAAGTCATTAAAGGTAGCATCTATTAAACTTGCAGCAAAAGTGAAGACAAAATTTTCACTAAGGAAAAACAGCGAGTCAATTTCAATTCCTTTGTTGGTTTGTTCACCAATATTAACTAGGTTGAAACCTGTACCAATAAATAGATTTGATTGATAACCTTCAACAGCCATATGGAAGAATGACATATTTAAGTAACCATTAGAAAATGTCTTTTTAAAGCCAACTTCGATATTTTCAGCTTCTTCAGGTTGAGCGAAGTAAATACTCGGGTCCATAGATTGACCAGCATAAACGGTTGCATTTGCTCCTAAGTTTGTTGAAATTGCTTTAAAACCTGTTGAGTGACTGATATATCCGGATAAAGTATCATCAAATTCATGAATTAATTTTACTGAATGTGTAACATCATCAGAATTCCATTTACCATCCTCATTAGCATTTGGGTAGTTAAAGAAGGGAGGAAAGAATTGGAATCCAGCTAAAGCTGCTGTAGCAGGGTTTAATATAAACGGTATAGCAGCAAATTCGTCATCGATTATCACATTTGAAACTACTTCTTTTTCATCTTTCGAGTAACTTAGGCCGATTGAAATAGAAGTATTAGATGTAATATCATAATCTATCTGTGCAAAAATACTAAAAGCTTCATTATCCATATCAAAATATTCATTTTGAAGACCGCCATTAGTTTTGTACCAACTTGCTCTTTGCTGAGCTGCAAGGCCTGGAATAATTGCGGCAATGCCACCATCAAGAGCAGGGCTTCCTGTAGAAACTCCAGCTAAAACACCTCCAATTTGTGTTGTAGTTAGTGGAGGAAGAGCAGTTCCTAAAAGAGCTGCCTGAGCTGCAGGAGGAAGGTTAGATATTTGTGCTAATCCTTGAACTGCAACTTGTCCTGCAATTGTATTTAAGTTTGTTCCAACAGAGCCCAAGATTAAATCTATGAAAGGTCCAATTGATTCTTTATAAAAAACATTTCTATCATGTTGAACGGATTCATCTTGATACCATGCACCAATCATCCATTGTAAAGGTCCATCTGTATTGGAAGTAAGTCTAAATTCTTGAGTAAATGTTTCAAAATCATCATAAATTCCATTAGTCAATAAAGGCAAAGAGCTAAAATCAACATCACCATTTACTGCTTGTGAGCTTTCTCTGTAAGCAGTTATTGATGTTAGATTAGCAAAGCCAAGATCATAATCAACATGAACAGAAATTCCTTGGTTCTCAATAGTTCCAGAAGGATCAAAATTAAGATAGGTTTCATATCCAAATGTATTAGCTGGTTCAATAATTGTTGTAACGCCTGGGGCTAGAAAAGCATCAGCTCCAATAGTCACAGCACCATTCAGTAAAGGTGCAGTTGTACAACAATTTTCATCAGCCTCATCTTTATCAATTATAACTCTGACTGTTAGGTCTTCACTTAACTGAGTTAATAATTGAGCTCTTATGGCATATCTGTCTCTGTCATTAATTTCTGTTCCAAGGGCTAAGTTTTTTGTATAACCATCTCTTTTATGCCTTGTGCCAGATATTCTAAAAGAAGTATTTTCTGAAAGTGGCCCTGTAACTGTACCGCCTATTTTATTCAGACTATATTCGCCAGCTGTTAATTGTAATTTTCCACCAAATTCATTTTCAGGAAGAGCGGTTGTAATATTAATTACACCAGCAATAGCATTTTTACCAAATAAAGTTGACTGGGGGCCTTTAATAACCTCAACTCTTTCAACGCTTATTAAGTCATTAAT
>JABHUT010000030.1 GCA_018658685.1 Alphaproteobacteria bacterium | reverse complement strand
TTTTCTTATTTGATCATCTTGCGAAAGCAAAACTGGTAATGCACTCTCAGGCCAAATAATGAGATCTGCATTTTGATTTTTTGATGATAAATTAATAAGCTTATCCATGGAAAGCTGAAAACTATCACGACTTAATTTCATATCTTGTGAAATATTTGGCTGAACCAGTAAAAAACTTTTTTCAGAAAAATTTAATGCATCAGGGATCCTTGTGGAACCATAAAAAATTAAAAGTGGAAGTATGCTAGCTGTAATTAATCCAGGAAAAATAGTTTTCTTATTTATAAGTAAAATTGGCGTCAAAGAAAATAGTACGACTATTAAGCTAGCTGAATGAGCGCCAACAATTGATGAGATTTGCATTGCTCTATCATCAAACGATAATGAATGGCCAAATAAAATCCAAGGAAAACCAGTTAGTAAAATACTTCTCAAATATTCCCCAACTATTACTCCAAAGGCTATGGCAAAACAACTTTGCAATCTTGGTCCCCAGAAAAGCGCCGTAATAAGCCAACCCGGGCTTGATAAAAGAACAAGAAGGAGAGGGAGACCAAAAATGCTCAAAAACTTTAATCCTTCGAACTCTAATTTATAACTAAAGGCGGAGCCAATCCAAGATAGTCCAAAAAAGAAATATCCATACAAGAAGATACTTCCAAAATAAACAAATCTAACTGATCTCTTTAAGAAGGAATCTTTAAAATTTTCAGCCCCTAGAATAAGAAACAAAAAAGGAAAACTAAAAAAAAGAACAGGCAGGAAATTAAAGGGCGCCTGAGAGAAAATTGAGATAGACCCTGCAAACAAACTAATTAAACTAAATAAAAAAAATCTATAAGAATTTAATTTCATGTTAATTCTTTGTGGTTAAAAGTTATGTTCAGAATTTATTCTAAACCTCACTTTTATAATTTTTCTTTGATCAACCTCTCTTACTTCAATTTCAAATCCTTTTGGGTGAGTAATTAACTCTCCTCTTTGCGGAATCCTTCCCGCCAAGAGGAATACTAAGCCCCCTATAGTTTCTATTTCTTCATCGACTTCCTCTTCTAATAATGAAAAACCTAAAATCTCTTCAACTTCTTCAATTTTTGTGCGGGCAGAAACATCTAAAAAATTTTCATAAATATTTATCTTTTGTATATCACTCCCTGAATGTTCATCTTCTATTTCTCCGACAATTTCCTCTATAAGATTCTCAATTGTTAGGAGGCCATCTGTTCCTCCATACTCATCAACAACAAGCGCCATATGAATTCTTGATGCCTGCATCTTCAAAAGAAGCTCTCTAGACTTCATTGAGGGAGGTACAAAAAGAATATCCTTAGCTAATGTTTTTATTTTAATATCTTCAATTTTCATTTGAGATAGGGCGCCAACAAAATCCTTAATATGAAGCATCCCAATGGGATCGTCTAATGTTGACCTGTACAAGGCAATCCTAGAATGATTGCACTCAGAAAATAGCTTGATAATTTCTTCAGCAGAAGTCTTAATATCAACAGCAATAATGTCAGCTCTTGGAACCATAGAATCTTCAACACGAGATTCTCCAAACCCAACAATATTAATCAACATATTTTTTTCTGAAGCACTAAATTCTCTTTGATGGTCGACGTGATCCTCGAGAATTGACCCTAATGAACTAGACTCTTTTCTTGTTAAGAAATCAAGAGTATTGATTACATAAGTTTTAATTTTATTGAATATTTTTTCTAAATCTATTTTCATATAACACCTTCATAAGGATTAGGTATCCCTAGATCTTTTAAAATCTTAACCTCGATACCTTCCATAATTAAAGCCTCATTTTCTTTATCATGAGAAAACCCCATTAAGTGCAACAAACCATGAATCCCAAGATGTGACAAATGTTGCTCAAAACTTTTCTTTGAATTTTTAGCTTCCCTTAAAACTGTATCTTTAGAAATTACAATATCACCGAGCATCTCATTAGCTTCAGGGTGAATAGAGTCATTAAGGGAAGGAAAGGATAAAACATTCGTAGAAGAATTTTTATCTCTATATTGTTTATTTAATAACTTTATTTCTTCATCTCCAGTTAATCTAACGCTTATCTCAGTGAGTTTTTTATTTGATAAAGCCTTAAATGAAAATAATAAAATTTTCTCTACTAAAGTGATTTCATCCTTGCTCCAATCATCACTAGCAGAAATATCAATTAAAATATCAGACACTATCTTTTTGTCTCTCTTTGATTGCTTTCATATGCTTTAACGATTTTCGTTACAAGGCTATGTCTTGTTATATCCTTATTCTTAAAATGCACCTGCCCAATATCATTTGTTTTAGGCATTATTTCAAGTATTTCTGATAACCCAGATTTTTCACCTCTTGGTAAATCGATTTGGGTTGAATCACCAACAACAACCATACTTGAATTTTTCCCAAGCCTTGTTAAAAACATCTTCATTTGCATTGATGAAGTATTTTGAGCTTCATCTAAAATGATAAAGGCATTCTCAAGAGTTCTTCCCCTCATGAAGGCTAGGGGGGCAATCTCAATTATATTACTTTCAATATACTTCTCTAAAGTTTTTTCTGGAATTAAATCATTCATAGCATCATATAAAGGTCTCAAATAAGGATCAATTTTTTCTTTCAAATCGCCAGGAAGAAAACCTAATCTTTCTCCCGCCTCGACAGCAGGCCTAGATAAAATTATTTTATTAATATCTTTCTTAAGAAGAGATTCTACAGCACACGCAACTGCTAGATAAGTCTTACCGGTTCCGGCAGGGCCAACTCCAAAAACTAAATCTTTAGACTTAATTAATTCAACAAATTTAGACTGGTTTGAGGATCTTGAGTAAATATTCTTCTTTTTCGTTTTAATTAATATTGTGTTTAATCTTTCAGCGCTTGCAAGAATATCTTTCTTAGAGAAATTATCAAACATTTCTGAATTAATTTTTTCTCCACTTAATAATTTTTTATAAACCTTTAAGACTAATTGACTTGCCTCTAGGCAAGGTTCCGATTCTCCCCTAAACTCGAGTATATTCCCTCTATATGAAATATGAATTCCAAAGTTATTCTCTAGCTTAGATAGATTTTCATCGTGCTCTCCATATAAATCTACTAAACAAGAATTATCTTCTAGCTCAATTACCTTACTTATTTCCTTTAATAGATTTTTATTTGTCTTCATTATGACTCTTTATGAAATAACACATTCAAGACTATTATCTCTCGACTTGGTAACTTTTGCTTTTATAATTTCACCAACCATCGAGATACTTCCGTCCATGTGAACTGATTGTAAGTATGCCGATCTACCTGACAATCTATTTTTACCATTACCGGGCTTATCTATTAGAACATCTATTTCTTTGCCAACAAAAGATCTATTAAATTCTCGAGTATGTTCTTTTATTAAATCCTGCAAAACTTTTAGTCTTTCACTTTTAACATGCTCTTCAATATGATTTTCCATTAAAGACGCGGGTGTCCCTGGCCTTGATGAGTATTTAAAACTATAAGCGTGAGCATACTTTACCTCTTTTACAATCCTCAATGTGTCTTCAAAATCTTTATCTGTTTCACCAGGAAATCCAACTATAAAATCGCCAGATATGGCAATATCAGGTCTATAATCCCTAGATTTATTAATAATTCTCATGTATTCAGAAAAGCTGTATCCTCTATTCATTTCCTTAAGAATTTTATCTGAACCCGATTGAACAGGGAGGTGAAGGTAGGGTTGAAGTTTTTCAATATCTTTATGCGAGCGCATTAATTCATCTGTCATATCTCTCGGATGACTTGTTATGTATCTAATTCTTTCTATATCTAACTCAGATAATTCTTTAATAAGCTTTGGAAAAGTCCATTCGGTTTCATTAAGTCCTTTACCCAACCAAGCATTAACATTTTGACCTAAGAGAATTATTTCTTTTGCGCCGTTTTCGACAAGCTCAACAGCTTCTTTTAAAATCTGATTGGCAGGTCGAGATATTTCTACACCTCGTGTATAAGGAACAACGCAAAAGGAACAAAATTTATCACAACCTTCCTGAACTGATAATAAAGAGCTAATAGACCTTAAAGATTTACGCGAACCCTTTAGTTGATTAAATTTATCAATATCTGGAACTTCTATATTAACTAATTTTTTATTTGGAAATCCTTTTTTTGTTTCAATACTTTCGAGCATTTCAGGAAGTTGGTGATAAGTAAGAGGACCAAAAACAAGATCGACAATTGGCGATCTATTGATAATCTCTTGTCCTTCGGCCTGACCAACACATCCAGCTACAGCAATTTTTGGTTCTCTATTACTTTTATTATTAATTTTTTTCAAGCGGCCAAGTTCTGAATAAATTTTTTCTGCTGCTTTTTCTCTAATATGGCATGTATTTAATATTATCAAATCTGCCTGGTCTGGCTCATTCACGGGAGAATAGTTAAAGGGCTCAAGTATTTCAGCCATTCGCTCAGAATCATACTCATTCATCTGGCATCCATAGCTCTTTATAAAAAGAGATTTTTTTTTATCTTTGTTAATTTGCATTTATTTTGAATTCTTTTTGGTCGCCTTTGGTCTACCATAAAGCTCTAACCGATGATCAATTAATTCATAGCCTAGAGTATCGGCAATCTTTTTTTGGATAGCCTCTATTTCTTCATTCATAAATTCAATAATTTCACCATTTTCAATGTCAATAAGGTGATCGTGATGGTCGCTAGTATCAACATTTTCATATCGTGATCTGCCATCCTTAAATTCATGCCGGACAAGTATTCCTGCCTCCTCGAAAAGCCTAACAGTTCTATAGACGGTAGCTACCGATATATTTTTATCAATAACGCACGCTCTCTTGTGCAGCTCCTCAACATCCGGATGATCGTCTGCATTATCGAGGATTTTTGCAATGACTCTTCTTTGGTCTGTCATCCTCATAGATTTCTGTTCGCACATTTCTTCAATTGTCATTTTTTTACCTTAGCAAGAATATTTTTTATTGTAATCATCAAATATAAACTTTTGATAACAGCAGTCCATCTTCTTTACCTTCATCCGTACTGTAATATTTTTCTAAAACCTTAATTTGACATAAACCCATCGATTTATAAAAGATTTTAGCTTTCCTATTGTTATTATTAACTTCTAAAAAAATTTTTGCCCTATTACCACTAATAATACATTTCTCCATCTCTTTAAACAAAATAGAACCTAACCCCATCCGTTGATGCTCTGGAAGAACTGCCAAGGATAGTATCTCTAAATCATTTTGAATTGTCCTAGCTATAATATACCCGACACCTAATGCTCCTTTGTACAAAATAAGCCCCGATCCGCTTCCATCTTTCAAAAGATGTATTAATGACTCTTTTCCCCAAGAATTTTCATCGCTACTTTCTTGTAGTTTAAGTATATGGCTAACATTAGTAAGATTTAACCTAGATATATTTATTTTTTCTTTTTTGCAAACCATTGTGGGTCTTTTTTCTCCGCAACAGGATCGGCCAAATACAAAGGCCAAACATTGTCTTTATATCGTGATATATCTTCATTTATATTTTCAAAAACTTTCAAGAAATCAATATTGTTACTATAGCTGAGAATATTTTCTTTTTGTCCAAAGCTTGCTGCAGCATCTAATGAGCCATCTCCTAGGAAAAATAAATTATAACCCGCAAATTCTTCTTTCGCTGCCAAGATGGTCATCTTAATAGCATCACCTAAAGGCTCAGATTTTTCATCAAATAATTGAAAAAAATAATCTTTACCTCTTGCCTTTATCGCCACAAGAAAATATTCATCATTTGTAGAAACTGTTTTATGGCTAAAAATTATAGATTGGAGAGAAGAAACTCCATATATAGGAATTGAAAGAGATTTCGATAACCCAATACCAAAAGAAATTCCTACCCTTAGGCTTGTAAAATTACCTGGACCTGTAGCAACAATTATTCCATCAAAATCAGATATTTTAAGACCTAGGCTCATCATAGCCTTCTTAACAAGAGCCGGCATTATATCAGACGGGGGTGTTTGTTTCTCGCTCAAAGTGAGACTCGCTTTGCCAGGAGAGATGATCTGAATAGAACAGTTATTTAAGGTTGTATCCAGACAAAGAAAGTTCATTAATTATAAAATCTCACAAATTTCATCAAATTCAAATCTTGGGGAACGTTTAAACATATTTTTTGAGTCTCCGTAGCCAATGTTACAAAGAAAATTAGATTTAATATTTGTATTTTGGAAAAACTCTTTATCAAGACCATTTTGATCAAAGCCTGACATTGGGCCACAATCTAAACCAAGCATTCTTGCCGCAACAATAAAGTATCCACCTTGAATAGAGCTATTCCTGAAAGCATTTGTATGGGCAACTTCCTCAGAATAATTAAACCAGTTTTGAGCATCAAGGTCATGCGGGAAAAGTTTTGGTAAATGTATATGAAAATCAATATCGAATGCGATTATGGCTGTTACAGGGGCTGTCATAGTTTTTTCTAAATTAGATTCAATGATAAAGGGCTTTAATCTCTCTTTGGCCTCAGATGATTTTATAAAGATTATTCTAGATGGCGAACAATTTGCACTAGTCGGACCAAATTTTATTAGATCGTATAAATCATTTAAGACTTTATTTGAAACATCTTTCTTCTGCCAATCATTATAAGTTCTTGCATTAGAAAAAATGATTTTTTTAATATCATCTTCAGATACTGACACCTTGTACCTCGGGAATATAATGTTTTAAAAGATTTTCAACACCGTTTTTTAGTGTCATTGCGGAAGAGGGGCAACCATCGCAAGAACCCTTCATGGTCACATAAACTATTCCGTCCCGATAGCTCTCAAAGACTATATCGCCTCCATCTTGAGCAACCGCGGGTCTAACATGAGTAGAAATTATATCCTTTATCTTTTCTGAAATTTCATCAAGTTCCTCAGATTTTAAACCCTCTATATTTTCATCAATAAGAATTGGAGCCTCTGAAACAAAATGATTCATAATTTTTCCAAGAATAGAGGGCTTAATATTGTTCCACTCCTTATCCTTAACCGTAATCGTTAAAAAATCAGATCCAAGGAATACGCCCTCAACACCTTCGATATCAAATAAAGATATTGCTAAAGGAGAGTTTTTTGCTTCTTTGGAATCCTTAAAATAAATAGTTTTTCCACTATCACCCATCACATCTTTTCCAGGAATAAATTTCATGGTTGAAGGATTCGGGGTTTCTTCAGTTTGTATAAACATTATTTCTCCTCTAATTAATTTCTATAACCTGATAGCTTATCAATAGTATCATCATTTAAGTTACCGGGCAAAACTACAACAGGTATAGAATATCCGTCACCAGATATTGTCTCAACTAGGACCCCAGGATTTTTATCTTTTTTGTTTGATGCGAGGACAAGCAAAGATATTGTCTCATCTTCATCAATAAGCCTCTTTACAACATCAAGTTTTGAGCCATGCTCAATAATATAACTACACTCCACATTTGAATAGGATTGAATTTCCTTAGATAAAACTTTCAGCATTTCTTTTGACTCTTTCTCAATATTGTCAATCATTTTACTATTAACACTTAGCCAATATGTAAATTCAGCAGTATCAACTGTTGCAACTATCAAGAGGTTGGCATTATTTAATTGCGCTCTTCTGGCAGCATATCTTACGGCTGACTTGCATTCATCTGTCCCGTCGAATACTGCTAAAAAAATTTCCTTCATATCGTCGCCCTTTTTAAAAAATCTAACCTAAGCCGATAATTTTTCTTATTTCTTTTATATTTCTTTCTGACTTTTCATTAGCTCGTATGGCGCCATCCTCGAGAACATCTCTTAGATAGCCATTATCCCCTTCAATTCGTATTAATTCATTTCTTATTGGCTCTAACCTAGCAATCAATAAATCTGATAAATCTTTCTTAAAGTCAGAAAACTGTTTTCCAGCATAGTTATTAAGAATATTTAAAACTGGTACCTCACTTAATGAAGAAAAAATATTTAACAAGTTTTTTACTTCTGGTCTATTGCCTAATTCATCAATTGACTCTGGAATGGGAAAGGCATCTGTTTTGGCCTTGGATATTTTTTTTATAATCAAATCATTTTCGTCCTTAAGCTCAATCCTGGTCATAGACGATGTTTCTGATTTTGACATTTTTTTTGTTCCATCTCTTAATGACATAACCCTAGAAGATTCATCAAGTATTAAAGGTTCGGGTATTGGAAAAAAGTCTTTACCTCCAAATTCTGAATAATCATTATTAAATTTTTGTGCAATATCTCTGGTAAGTTCAAGGTGTTGTTTTTGATCATCACCAACCGGGACCAAATCTGCTAGATATAATAAAATATCAGCAGCCATTAAGTTTGGATATATATAAAGTCCCGCAGAAACTTTTTCTTTGTTTTTTCCTGCCTTTTCTTTGAATTGAGTCATTCTATTAAGCCACCCGATCCTTGAAATACAATTAAAAATCCATGATAGCTCTACATGGTGAGGAACTGAAGATTGTACAAATATTATAGATTTTTTAGGATCAATTCCACAGGCCAAGTAAGCTGAAGCAACGTCTAAAATATTTGCTCTTAAGTTTACTGGATTTTGCCAAACAGTAATAGCGTGGAGGTCAACTATACAATACAAACAATCAAAATCATTTTGTAAGTTAACAAAATTCTTTATTGCGCCAAGGTAATTACCAAGGTGAAGAGATCCAGTTGGCTGGACGCCAGAAAAAACTCTTTTTTTATTATTTGATGACAAAACAACTCCCTAAGAGATTAAACTGCTAACAATACTACGTATATCATTTTTGCTTAATACACCTAATAAAAATAGAATTAAAAAATAAATCATTACCCCAACACAAATCAAAGTAAAAACTAGTAAAATACCATTCATATTGTTTGAATGGTTAGATAAAAAGTACAAGGTTATTCCCATTATTACGGAGGAGATAAAAATTTTCAATATATCAAAATTAAATTTCTTAGAAAAAAATAATATCATTGAATCCCTAGCCTTAGCAATTAACAAGAAAAGATTAATCCATGAAGAAATGGATGTTGAGAGAGCTAATCCGACAACTCCGTATTGAGGAAATAAAAATAAGGCCAATATTACATTTATTGCAATCGCAATTAGGCTATAAAGAAAAGGATTTTTAGTATCACCTAAAGAATAAAAAATAGGCAAATATATTTTCATCAAAACGAAGGCGGGTAACCCTAATGAAAAAGCTATAAGGGTTTTAGACACAGCGATAGTATTTAATTCATTGAATAGGCCGTGCTGGTATATTGCGGCGATAAGAGGAACTGATATAATAGAAAGCCCAATTGCTGCAGGAAAACTCATTATTAGGGCAAATTTTACTGATTTTTTTATAACTAATATCATTTCTTCAAGATCATCTTTAATATTCAGTGAGCTAAGTGTTGGTAAAAGAACAGTCCCTATTGAAATACCAAAAAGAGCTAGAGGTAGCTGGTACAGTCTCTCAGCATAATAAAGAGTGGATATTCCTCCTTGGGCAAATGACGCTATTACACCAGATACAAGGATATTAAATTGTAAAACTAGACCTGTTCCGATTTGGGGTTTAGCTCGATCATAAAATTCATTTATTTTGCTATAATGTTTAGGCTTCTTTAGTCTTAAAGAATAACCCAATCTATTGAGCGTATAAAAAATAATAATAAATTGAAAAAAACCTGAAATTGTAACAGCAAAAGACAGCAAATAGCCTGTCATAAAAATATCTTCACTTGGTAACAAAAGAGCTACTATTAGAAAAAAATTCAAAATAATAGGTAATAGAGATGCTACAGAGTACTTCCCCAACGAATTAAGGATCCCAATGCCAAGTGATGAAATGGAAATAAATAAAATATAAGGAGCGGTAATTCTAGAGTAGATTATTGAAAGATTAAATTTTAATAGATCGTCACTAAAGCCATATGCCATTATATACATAATTACGGGCATCAAAATTTGAAGCAGGCAAGCTATTATTGTTACAGAAATAATTAAAATATAGAGTATATCTTGAGAAAAATTAATAGCATTTACTTTTCCGGCTATAAGCCTTTTAGAAAATATTGGAACAAAAACAGCAGAAAAAGCTCCTTCTGCAGTAATTCTCCTAAAAATATTTGGTAGTCGAAGGGCTATAAAAAAAGCATCCGCAACCATAGTAACTCCAAGGACATTACTAATAAGTACATCCCGAACGAGCCCAGCAAATCTGCTTACCAGCGTTAAACTTGCAACAATAAATGTTGATTTAAAAAAAGAATTTTTTTTTAAAACTTTTTCCATCGTCAAAAGATCTTCGAGAGCTTATTAATGATAGATTTCTTTGACTGATGGTGCTCAATTCTTTTATTATTTGA
>JABHUT010000191.1 GCA_018658685.1 Alphaproteobacteria bacterium | reverse complement strand
TTAAATGCTTTAAAGGCCAGTCCCTTGGGCCCTGGATTACAGGATATAAAGTTAGAAAATGTGAGTATAGTCATTGGTGTTAATCCATTAGAAAAAATTAGTATTAATTCAAGAAGTGCGAAATATTTTGCCAAAAGTAATATTGCGATCTTTTTTGATGATATTCTTGCGAAAACAGGTAATGGCTATGATTTTATTGCTCAGGTAGTCAATGTAAATCTTGATACGGGCTTTACTTTTCTTGATGGCCCCGTAAAGGGAAGCAAAGGCGATATATTATTTAATGCTGGACATGTTGAAATACATGAACGTGGTAATAAAATTTTTATATCCTCAGGTGTCGAATTGATTATTCCCTCAAGCTTTCTTAATAAAGAGAGTAAAGGCCAATGATCTTTTATAAATCTTTGTTTAAATTTTTATTAATCACTTTATTATTTAATAATACTGTATCTTCAGAAGACTCAATGAAATTTTCTACAAATACTGAAGCTCCCCTAAAAGTTAATGCAAATTCAATGTTTATTGATAAAGTTTCTCTGGAAGGAGGGTTGTCAGGCTCAGTAAATATTAATCAGGGCCCTTTGGATTTAAAATCAGATCAGATGAGTTTTATTTTCACCAATAATGAAGAAATGCCAATAATTACAAATTTATTTGCATCACAAAATGTTATGATTTCGAATGAAGACATGACTGCTTCTGGAAATAATGCGTCTTATAGTGTAAGGAAGAATGAAATACTGCTTGAAGGCAATGTTGTTGTTAAGAATAAATTTACCACAATGAGGGGTGAAAAATTATTTATTGATTTAGAGACAGGAAAAATTAAATTCCTGTCAGATGATAAACAAAATAATAGAATTAGAGGCCAATTATTAGAAAATGATAAAAACCAAAAATAATAATTCTAACGAAAAACCTATCCTTGTTGCAGATAATGATAAAGGTTTGGAGGTTGTAAGGGTAAGTAAAACTTATAATAATCGACCTGTTATTAGAGAGGTGAGTTTTAATATTAAGAAAGGTGAGGCTGTAGGTCTATTAGGTCCAAACGGATCGGGAAAGACTACATTATTCTACAGTATTATAGGTTTAATTAGGCCAAATACAGGGAATATTATTTTAAATGGTTTCGATGTTACAGACTTACCTATTTACAAGAGATCGAAAAATGGTATTGGCTACCTTCCTCAAGAAGCATCAATTTTTAGAGGTTTAAATGTTGAAGATAACATCCGGTCTATTTTGGAGATAGTTGAAACTGATGAGCAAATTATAGAAGGTAATTTAGATCAACTATTGAATGAATTCGATATTAATCATTTAAGGAGAACTCCATCTTTAGCGCTTTCCGGAGGAGAGAGAAGAAGAGTTGAAATTGCAAGATGTTTGGCTGGTAGGCCTAACTATATTTTATTAGATGAGCCATTTGCAGGAATAGATCCTATAGCTTTGGGTGAAATTAGAGAATTAGTTTCACACTTAAAAGATAAGGGTGTTGGAGTTTTAATTACAGACCATAATGTCAGGGAAACTCTAGGACTTATTGATCGAGCTGTATTAATCCATGAAGGATCTGTTTTGATTGAAGGAACTCCAGAAGAAATCATCAAGAATGACGATGTAAGACGAGTATATCTTGGTGAGAGGTTTTCAATATAATAGCTATGACAGTAAATATTTTTGATGATTTAATTAATTCTGTAATTGATTGTTTTAATAGAGCTTTTGATTTTGAAACACGATCAACCCGAAAAGAATTTTGGTATTGGCAATTTTTTAGAATTTTAATGTTTCTTTCTTTTAGCTATATTGAAAGTATCGGAATAACGGGTATTCTTATTTTGTCTAATTTAATTTTTTTAATTCCTGAATTATCAGTATCAATTAGAAGGCTTCATGACATTAATAAATCTGGACTATGGATTTTATTAAGCATAACAATTATTGGAATTATTCCACTATTCTATTTTTATTGTCTTAAGGGTGATGAAGTTCTAAATGATTTTGGATCACCAAAATAAAGGGTATTTACTTAAATGAATATTTTTAAAAAAATTATTAACTGCTTTGTCTATTTTATAAGATTATTGTGGTCAGTTATTTCATATATACCTACGTTTTTTGTAAGGGCCCTAACGCTAATTTTTATTTGTATTTTTATTGTAAGTTTTTTTTCAAAAATTAATGACAATATCGATGAAGGTACTGCATTATTTATTCCTATGAATGGAGTTCTAGTAGAGCAGGCTCAAGAAGTTAGCAGTTTTGAGTCTTTTCTTGGCGGGAGCAGAAGGAGCGAGATTGAGCTAAGAAATATCACTAATGTTATTAAAGCTGCCTCTAATGATAAAAAGATTAATACTATAGTGATTAGTCTGAGCAACTTTTTGGGTGGCTATCCTGCCGATATTTTTTATTTATCTGAGGCGCTAAATAATTTTAAAAAAGTTGATGGTAATAAGATTATTGCTATCGCCGATCAATATTCACAAGCTTCATACATAATAGCATCTTTTGCCGATCAAATAATATTACATCCGTCAGGCGGGGTAATGTTAACTGGATGGTCATCAAAAAGAGTTTTTGTTAAAGATTTTTTAGATAAACTTGATGTTAAGGTTCTTCAGTTTTCAAAAGGTGAATATAAAAGTGCTACTGAGATTTTTACAAGATCCTCCATGAGTAATGAATCTAAGGAGTCAAACTCTAAGCTTTTAAAAGTTATCTGGGAGTTTACATCTAGATCTATTGAAAAGAATAGGAATTTGGAAAATGGATTCATAGAGAATTATATTCAAAACGCCTTAGTCCAAAACTACAATGATACTAGCATGGCTAAGTTAGCTCTTAATAAAGGTCTTGTAGATAACTTAATGACTAGAGTGCAAGTTGAAAAATATTTAGCTGATCAATTTCCTGATGAAAAGAATGATTGGAAGTTTATTCATTACAGAGATTATGAACAAAATTCGCCCGAAAGGAATAAAAATATTATTGGTGTGGTTTCTATAGCAGGAACAATTTTAGATGGAAGTCAACCTAAGGGAAGTGCTGGAGGTGAGAATATTTCAGCAATGATTAAAGAAGCTCGTAATGAAAAGAATTTAAAAGCTCTGGTTTTAAGAGTTAACACCCCTGGCGGTAGTGCATTTGCATCAGAAATCATAAGGGAGCAAGTTTTGGCAATCAAAGATCGTGATATTCCTATAGTTGTATCCATGGGCGGTTTAGCTGCGTCAGGGGGGTATTGGATTTCAGCTGATTCTGATTATATTTTTGCTCATGAATCTTCTGTAACCGGTTCAATAGGAGTTGCTGCAATCTTGTTTGATGCGCAAGAAACCATTAAAAAGATTGGCCTCAATGAGGATGGTGTTAGTAATTCACCTTTTGCGGGATCTCTAAATAATGGAATTCTTTTATCATCACCCTCAGAAGAAGTTGTTGATTTAATTCAAGGTAATGTTGATAGGCTGTATAACGATTTTATCGAAATAGTTGCAAATGGAAGGGGTATATCTATCGAGGAGGCGAATCTAATTGCGAAAGGAAGAGTATGGTCTGGTAAAGATGCACTTGAGGTTGGATTAATAGATCAAATTGGATCTTTTGATGATGCTGTTGATAAAGCAAAAGACCTGGCGGCGATAAAAGATTATTATCTAAAGGAATATGACAAAACAAAGAATAATATTTCTTTAATAATAGAATTCTTGAATTTGTTTTTATTTAAAAGTGATTTTGATATGAGAGATAATCTTTATGCTAATTTCAAAAATGAATTTATTTCGATTTTTAAATGGTCAAAGAACCTTAACGACAGGAACCAACTTTATTATATTTGTGAAGAATGTACTATAATCAATTAATCTTATACTTGCTCGATAACGTCTATAGGGTTATAAGTCCCTCAAGTATATTATAATTTTAAATCTGGAGTCTAAAATGGCAGTTCCAAAAAGAAAGATTAGCCCTTCTCGTAGAGGAAAGAGAAGAGGTGGTCATCAGTCCGAAGTACCTACATATGTAGAAAATAAGGATTCTGGTGAACTTCATAGACCTCATCATATCGATCTTAAAACCGGCATGTACAAAGGCCGAAAGGTAATAGAGACAAAAGAAGCCAAATAATTTAATTTGATATCACTATCTAAAATTAAAGGATCTGTTTTATTATTAACTGCCTCATTAGTCTGGGGCTCAACTTTTGTCCCACAAAAAATTGCAATGGACTTCTGGTCACCTTTGCAATTTACATCATTTAGATTTTTAATTGGTGGTATTATTTTATTATTGTTTGTTAATATTAAAGAAATAAACGTTAGTAATAAGCTTCACTTTATAATTTACTCATCATTAAGTGGTCTGATATTAGGGCTAGCAGCATTATTTCAGCAGATTGGTATAGTCAGCACATCTGCTACTAATGCAGGGTTTTTTACTGGCTTATATGTTTTGATGGTACCTCTTATCGGCATCTTCCTTTTGAAAATTCCTCATTGGTCTATTTGGCCTTGTGTAGTTATTTGTTTTTTTGGTTCTATTTTATTAGGTACGTCCGAAGGAAGTATATTTTCTCTCGATTTAAACACTGGAGACATTTGGGTGATTATCAGTGCATTATTTTGGGCAATGCATCTTCATATTGCATCATGCTCTGTAAAACGTTTTCCTATTCTTATTTTTTCTATTTTCCAGTTTATATTATGCGGTGCTTTTTTATTTTTATACGGAATTTCATTTCAAAAAAATTTGATGTTTAATTTTCAGATTGTCAATAGTCATGCAATTTTTACATTGCTTTACTGTTCGTTAGGATCAGTTTGTATAGGCTTTACCCTGCAAATGTTTGGTCAAAGATTAGTTTCACCAACTCCTGCTGCACTTATAATGAGTTCTGAGGCAGTTTTTGCAGCTATTTTTGGCTGGTTTATACTCTCTGAAGTATTAAATTTTAAAGGTCTTATAGGGGCTACATTAATTCTTCTCGGGATATTATTGGTTCAGATTTTGCCTAAATTAAAAATTAATTAATTATTTTACCAGTCATTCCTTAATTCTCTTAGCTTAAGAAATACTTCTTTCATTCCAGGATTTTCGGATAGATCAGGAAATGTTTTTCTTAAATTTTCTATAACTTCGGTATTTTTTAAACGAAAGAAAGTATTCACCTCTTTTTCTATTCCTAGAGTTGAAACAAGAGGATTATTGGGATCTTTTATTCCATCTTCATTTATCATTTTTTGAGCTTTAATATTCCCTGGTTCCCTATCAAGAGTAAATTTTAAATTATTTTCCCAATAATCATGACCTGGATAAATTTCTGTATGGTCTGGTAGATGGAATAATTGATTAACAAAAGTCCCATAAAGGTCTTCAGGATTTCCTCCACCCTTGCAATGCCCTACGCCTGCATTAAAAAGCGTATCACCACAAAAAAGTGCAGGTTTATCATTATTTGCAAATAAACATACATGGCTCATAGTATGACCTGGTGTATCTAAGACTTCTAATTCAATTGTTTTGCCAATTTTAACACTATCGCCAGCTTTTAAGCCAATATCTATATTCTCAATTGCATCTTTTGCATTTTGATGAGCAAGAAGTTGAGCACCAGTTTTCTCTATTAAATGTTGATTGCCTCCAATATGGTCCCAATGCTCATGTGTATTTAATATTTTTGTTATTTCCCAACCATTTTTTTTACTAATGGAGAGACATTGCTCATAATCGAGTGGATCAATCGCCATCGCCTCTCCAGACTTAGGGCAAACAATTAAGTAATTAAAATTTCGAAATTTATTAGCCGTCCAAATTTGTTGTACTATCAAAAGAGTCTCCGTATATGATATAATGATGAGTATATAATATGAAAAAAAATATTGATAATTTTAAAATGTTTTACTTAAGTTTTTTAGGAAAAGCTGTTTCTAATATTTTATCTCAAAAAATCTTAAATCTATGGAAACCAATTAATAACTCAAGGATAGCTGCTATAGGGTTTTGCTCTCCATATCTACGATCAATAAATAAAAAAACACAAAGAACATTTTTTTTGGTTCCTAGTAGTCATGGGTTACATCATTTCGATGTGAATAATAAAAATCTGACTGTTTCAGTCAATGAATATATATTGCCAATTGATGATTTATCATTGGATAGATTATTGGTAATCCATAGTTTTGAGTATTTAACTGATCATAATAAATTTTTAAGAGAGGCATGGAGATCATTAGATAAGAATGGAGAAATTCTTATTGTTGTTCCTAATTCATTTGGTCTGTGGAGACCTTATTATAAAAATAATCTTTCTTCACTTCGGACATTTAGTTTTTCTGAATTGAATTCTTTATTATTGAATAACTTTTTTATGCCTATCAATTTTAGTAATTCATTATTCTTTCCGCCTATTAATAATCAGTTTATTCTCGATAGAGCTAATATTTTCGAAAAAGCTAGTAAGAGTTTTTTGAAATTCTTTTCAGGTGTAATAATAGTTAGAGCAAGAAAAAATTATTCTACAGCTATTTTAAAAGAAAAAAAAATTATCAAAAGAAAGGTAATGCAAAAAATTAGATCCTAATTATGATTTAATTAGAAAAATAGCCTCTTCTGAAAGTAAATTTGAAAATTTATTTGGCGTTCCTTTATATGACTTTGTTTTTTTTGAAGATAAAATAATAGTTTTTTCAATTTTAATATTTAATTCTTCACAAAGGTTTATAAAATCAAGAATAGTACATAAGTGTATATTTGGAGTATCGTGCCAATTATGAGATAACTTTTTTGTTATTGGCATTTTTCCTTTAACAGCAAGGCTTAACCTTATTTTCCAGTATCCAAAGTTAGGAATTGATACTATAGCTTTTTTACCAATTCTTATAAGTTCATTGAGGATGAGTTTGGGCTGTCCTGTTGCTTGTATAGTCTGACTGAGAATTACACAATCAAACGATTGACTGGGATATAGCCCTAAATCTCTATCAGCATCGCCTTGTATAGCTGATAATCCTTTCGCAACACATTGATTTACTCTTTCTTGTTTAAGTTCTAGGCCTTGCCCAATAACTTTTCTTCTTCTTTTTAATGACTCTAATAGCTCACCATTGCCACAACCAATGTCTAAAACGCGAGTTTCTTTATCAACGAGTGAAGTAATTAATTCTAAATCTATTCTTTTATTACTCATTAGATTTTCATTTCCTTAGAAACTGAATCTAGGAATCCAGCCATTGCATAATCAAACTCTG
>JABHUT010000190.1 GCA_018658685.1 Alphaproteobacteria bacterium | reverse complement strand
GAAGAAATTTTAGGCGGTATTATAGTTCAGATGGGAAGTAAGATGATTGATAGTTCTCTTCTTACTCGTCTTAAATCAATTAAAAATGTTATGAATGAGGCTTAAGTAATGGATATAAAACCTGCAGAAATATCAGCAATTTTAAAGAAAAAAGTTAAAGAATTTGGCAAAGAAGCCGAAGTATCAGAGATAGGGCAAGTCTTATCTGTTGGCGATGGTATAGCTAGGATCTATGGCTTGGATAATGTTGAGGCTGGTGAAATGGTAGAGTTTCCTGGAAATATCAAGGGTATGGCCTTAAACCTTGAAGAAGACAATGTTGGTGTTGTTATTTTTGGAGATGACTCCTCTATTAAAGAGGGTGATACTGTAAAAAGAACCGGATCAATTGTTGAGGTTCCTGTCGGTAAAGGCTTACTAGGTAGGGTGGTTGATTCATTGGGTAATCCTATCGATGGAAAGGGGCCGATAGAATCCTCTGAAAAAAGACGTGTTGACGTTAAAGCTCCGGGTATTATCCCAAGAAAGTCTGTTAGTGAGCCTATGCAAACTGGATTAAAGGCAATTGACTCACTAATTCCAATTGGAAGGGGTCAAAGAGAACTTATAATTGGAGATAGACAAACTGGAAAGACAGCAGTAGCTATAGACACTATCCTTAACCAGAAAGAAATTAATAAATCTGGTGATGAAAATGAAAAACTTTATTGTATATATGTTGCTATAGGTCAAAAAAGATCTTCAGTAGCCCAAATCGTTAAAACACTTGAAGAAAATGGCGCCCTTGAGTACTCAATTGTAGTAGCGGCAACAGCATCTGAGCCAGCCCCTCTTCAATTTTTAGCTCCATTTACTGGTTGTGCAATGGGAGAGTTTTTTAGAGATAATTCTATGCATGCATTAGTTGTTTATGATGATTTATCAAAACAAGCAGTTGCCTACAGACAAATGTCGCTTCTTTTAAGAAGACCACCTGGGCGAGAAGCATATCCAGGGGACGTTTTCTATCTGCACTCACGTTTATTAGAAAGAGCTGCAAAGCTCAATGATGATAATGGAGGTGGGTCTTTAACAGCCCTTCCAATTATTGAGACTCAAGCAAATGATGTATCTGCTTATATACCAACAAATGTAATTTCAATAACTGATGGCCAGATTTTCCTTGAAACAGACTTATTTTTCCAAGGTATAAGACCAGCCGTTAACGTAGGTCTTTCTGTTTCAAGAGTTGGATCATCAGCTCAAACAAAAGCAATGAAAAAAGTTGCTGGATCGATTAAAGGAGAGCTTGCTCAATATAGAGAAATGGCAGCTTTTTCTCAGTTTGGATCTGATTTAGATGCTTCAACCCAAAAACTTCTTGCAAGGGGAGAGAGATTAACAGAGCTTTTAAAGCAAGGACAATTTTCTCCTTTATCTTCCGAGGAACAGGTAGTTCTTCTTTATGCTGGGGTAAATGGTTTTATGGACTCTATTGAAACAAATCAAATTAGTGAATTTGAAGTCCAGCTTCTTAGTACTATTAAAAAAGATTATATGAATATTCTTGATGATATTAAATCTACCAATGCTTTGAATGAAGAGAATGAGAATCTCCTAAAGGAGACATTAGAAAGTTTTTTAGAGAATTTTAAAAAAAATAGTTAATTAATCATGGCTAATTTAAAAGAACTTAGAAATAGAATATCGAGTGTCACTTCAACTCAGAAGATTACTCGAGCCATGCAAATGGTTGCAGCATCTAAATTAAGAAGAGCTCAGGATTCTGTTGAAGCAACAAGACCATATTCTGATAAGCTATCAACTGTTGTTGGAAATTTATCAAAGGAGATGGAAGGTGATGATAATGCTCCAAAACTTTTAGTTGGAAACGGTAAATCTCAAAGATATTTATTAGTTGTGGCTACATCAGAAAGAGGGCTTTGTGGCGGTTTTAATTCTTCTATTACAAGGCTGGCATCTCAAAGTGCTCGTAAATTATTAAAAGAAGGCAAAGACGTAAAATTCATTTGCGTTGGTAAAAAAGGAAAAGCAGCTTTAAATAGAGAGTTTGGTAAACATATTATAGAATTTTTTGATTTCTCAGAGGTTCGCAATCTTAGCTTTGCTGAGGGAGATTCAGTAGCTAAAAAAATTATTACTCTTTTTAGTGACGATAGTTTTGATATTTGCCAGCTTTATTATTCAAAATTTGAGTCAGTTCTTACACAAATACCAACCGAACAAACGATTATACCATTTGGTTTAAGTTCTAGTCCTGAGGTTAATGAAGATCTAGTTAATCAAGAAGCATGCTATGAGTATGAACCAGACGAGATGGATATTTTAAAAGATTTATTACCAAAAAATCTTTCAATTCAGTTGTTTAGGGCACTTCTAGAAAATTTTGCTAGCGAGCAGGGTGCTAGAATGAGTGCAATGGACAATGCAACGCGAAATGCTAGTGAAATGATTGATAAATTAAAAATAACTTACAATAGATCAAGACAAGCGACTATAACTTCTGAATTAATCGAAATTATTTCAGGTGCAGAGGCTCTTTAAAAAAATTAAAAACGAGGAAAATTATGAGTGAAATTAATCAAGGAAAAGTTATTCAAGTGATGGGTGCAGTAGTTGATGTCAAATTTGAAAATAATTTGCCAGCTATTCTTGAAGCTCTTGAAATTGAAACAGATGGAAGGCGTCTTGTTTTAGAAGTTGCTCAGCATTTGGGTGAAGATGCAGTTCGAACCATAGCAATGGATACAACAGAGGGTCTTGAAAGAGGTCATTCTGTTAAATCAACTGGGCAAGCAATATCAGTTCCAGTGGGTGATGAAACTCTAGGCAGAATAATGAATGTAATAGGAGAACCAGTAGATGAAAAAGGCCCAATAAAAACTAAAGCCGTTAGAGGAATTCATCAACCAGCTCCAGAATTTATTGAACAATCAACTGAAAGTGAAATGCTTGAAACAGGAATTAAAGTTGTAGATCTTTTATGCCCATATTCTAAGGGTGGAAAAATTGGTTTATTCGGTGGTGCCGGTGTTGGTAAGACCGTTCTAATTATGGAGCTAATAAATAATATTGCTAAAGCGCATGGTGGATATTCGGTATTCGCTGGTGTTGGAGAAAGAACCCGTGAAGGGAATGATTTGTATTGGGAAATGATTGAATCTGGTGTTAACAAAGAGGGTGGTGGAGATGGATCAAAGTGTTCTCTTGTGTATGGTCAAATGAATGAACCTCCAGGAGCTCGAGCTCGAGTTGCTCTTTCAGGACTTACTGTTGCCGAACATTTTAGAGAAGAAGGTCAGGATGTTCTTTTCTTTGTTGATAATATTTTCCGATTTACTCAGGCTGGATCAGAAGTTTCTGCTCTATTAGGCCGTATACCTTCAGCTGTTGGTTATCAACCTACGCTAGCTACAGATATGGGCTCTATGCAGGAGAGAATTACATCAACAAACAAAGGATCAATAACTTCAGTTCAAGCAATTTATGTTCCAGCTGATGATTTAACAGATCCAGCTCCGGCTGCATCATTTGCTCACCTTGATGCTACAACGGTTTTATCTCGAGCTATATCTGAGAAAGGTATTTATCCGGCAGTTGATCCTCTTGATTCTACTAGTAGAATACTTGAGCCAGGTATAATTGGCGAAGAACATTATAATGTAGCTAGAAATGTTCAAGAAATTCTTCAAAAATATAAAGCATTACAAGATATTATTGCAATACTTGGAATGGATGAATTGAGTGAAGAGGACAAGCTAAGTGTTTCAAGAGCTAGAAAGATTGAAAGATTTTTCTCTCAACCATTCCATGTTGCCGAGATATTTACTGGGTCACCAGGGATTTTAGTGAATCTAGAAGATACAATAAAAGGTTTTAAAGGACTTTGTGCAGGTGATTATGATCATTTGCCTGAGGCCGCATTTTATATGGTTGGTACCATAGAAGATGCTATAGCAAAGGCTGAGAAGCTTGCATCTGAAGAATAAGCGTTATGGATACAAAAATAAATTTTGATTTTGTTTCACCTGAAGAATCGATTGTTTCTTCTGAAGTGGATATGGTTCAGATTCCTGCTGTAGAGGGTGATGCGGGAATTTTACCTAACCATGCTCCCTACATGACTATCTTAAGACAAGGTATTGTAGAGGTAACTTTTGATAAAGATAATATTAAAAAATACCTTGTTGAGGGCGGTTTTGCGGATGTAACCCCACAGAAAATCACTATTCTTGCTGAAAGCTCCTTAAATCTTACTGATATTGATAGCTTGCTACTAAAAGAAAAAATAGAACAAATTGATGAAAATATTTCTAATGCAAATGACTTTGACAAAGAACTATTAATCGAGAGAAAAGCGTTGATGGAAAATTTTAATTAATTTTATATTCTTCAATTTTTTCTAAAAAAATTTCTACTAATTTCTCATACAAAGGTTTCTTAAAGTCGACAACTAAACTCGGCATAGTTTTTAAATCACACCAACGCCATTCATCAAATTCAGGCGTATGATTGTTTAAATTAAAATCTTCATCGTTCCCATTAAATTCCATTAAGAACCATTTTTGTTTCTGACCCTTGAATCCTTTTAAGACTTTTCCAATCAATTCATCTGGCAGTTTGTATTCAAGCCAATCTTCAGATTCAAATAATAATTTTGCTGATTTACTTCCTGTCTCTTCCTCTAATTCTCTAAAGGCTGCTTCTATTGGTTTTTCTCCATCATCAAT
>JABHUT010000029.1 GCA_018658685.1 Alphaproteobacteria bacterium | reverse complement strand
TAATAAGAGTACTAAAAAGAATAAAAATAAATAATCCATAATTCCCACAATAATTTAATAATGGCGCGCCGGGGAAGATTCGAACTCCCGACCCCTTGATTCGTAGTCAAGTACTCTATCCAGCTGAGCTACCGGCGCATTCTAAACATTATAAACCAAAAATAATAAAGAAAGAATTACTCATATAATTCTTTCCACGATTTTATTCCTAAGATACTTTCTGCCTCATAAACACCTCTGGCTATTGACCTTGAGCAAACTCTTGCTCCCAACTCTCCAATTGTATTTACATCATTAAGGTTTAATTCTTTGTTTAATGTACCCGTGCTTAGTACAAAAATTACATCACCGTCAACAGGCGAATGGATAGGCCTAATTGCTCGCGACATTCCAGAATGTGACATGATGGCAATTCTCTTTGCGGCTTTAGAATCCAATTTAGCATTTGTTGCTATCACACCTATTGTTGTATTTTGACCTGAAAGTGCTTCTCTAGTTGCTGTTCCAGATAAAGCGTCATTTGGCGCAAAGGTTGGGACACCTTTTCCACCAAATTCATTTTCATTTTCATCTGTTGCTGCCCAAAATTGTCCTGTTTCATTATTTACAGTTGATCCATAACTATTTACTGCAAATATTCCGCCAACCTGTATTCCATCATTTGTTACAAATGATGCGCTTCCAAGTCCTCCCTTTAATGAACCAGCTTGAGAACCATATCCTGCACCAAAATTACCTAGCTCTATTTTATCAGATAAGTTGGAAGCAGCTTCAATCCCAAGTGACGAATAAGGAGGCTTTTCAGCCCAATTTTTATCCCCACCATTTGCTAGGTCATATAAAATAGCACTAGGTATCATGGGAACATTTTTAAATTTTGATGAGGGTCTATAACCCCTTCCTTCAGCACCAATGTAATTTGCTACACTGCTTGCTGCCTCTAATCCCCAGGTTGATCCCCCTGATAAAACAATAGAATCAACTGAATCGACCAGATTATATGGATTCAGGGCTCCTACCTCTCTTGTTCCAGGTGCTCCACCCCGAACATCTGCAGATGCAAGTGAACCTTCTATTGGAGTGATGACAGTGCACCCAGTTGCAACCTCTTTATTTTGAGCATTCCCAACTAAGATTCCATCAACATCAGTTATTAAATTTTTTTTTCCTAAATTTATCATTATAAGGAAACTAAACAATGGTATTAAAATTGTATAGTATCTAAAATTAATTACTGCGGAGAGGCTATGAGATCTTTTTTTCTTCTTTTCTTTTTAATATTTTCTATTGGCTCTATCCATGCAGAAAATTTAAAACCATCTAAGGGTATCATTGCCACCTCGAATCCGTATGCCTCTAAAGCCGCATATGAAGTTATAAAAAATGGAGGTAATGCCATTGATGCGTCTATTGCTGTTCAGTTAGTTTTAACTTTAACTGAACCACAGGCTACTGGAATTGGTGGCGGTGCATTTATGCTTTATTGGGATGCAAAGAAATCAAAATTATTTTCTATCGATGGTCGTGAAAAGGCCCCGTCACTTGCAAGTGAAGATTTATTTTTAAATAAAGATGGCAAAAATATTAAGTTTTATCCCGATGCTGTAGTTGGCGCTAAATCAGTTGGAGTACCTGGAATAATAAGATTATTGGAAGAGACTCATAAAAAATTTGGTAAATTAGAATGGAGTGAACTATTTACATATGCAATTGAATTATCGGAAAATGGGTTTTCGATCTCACCTGCACTTCATAATACGCTAGGATATTTAAACTATCTAAAAACAGTTGAACCAGCAGCATCCCTTTACTATAAGAAAAATATAAAAGGAGAAAAGACTCCATATCCTGTAGGGCATATTTTGAAAAATGAAGAATATGCAAAAACTCTCAGAAGAATTTCTTTGTTTGGAGCAAAAGAATTTTATGAAGGAAGAACAGCTAAATTGATCATTCAGTCATTAAAGGATTCTGATAAAGACGCCTTGATGTCTTTAGAGGATTTAAAGAACTATCAAATTGTATGGCGAGAACCTCTTTGTGAATTATATCGATCTTATAATGTGTGTAGTATGCCTCCGCCATCTTCAGGGGGATTGACTATGCTGATGATGTTGAAAATTTTAGAAGATTTTGATATTCAAAAATTAGACCCAGAGTCTAAAGAAATGGTTCACCTCTTTTCCGAAGTAAGCAGGCTAGCCTATGCCGATAGAGCTTACTATATGGCAGATCCTGATTTTATCAATATTCCCACTCAAGGATTATTAAATCATCAATACATTGATAAAAGAAGGATGTTAATTAACAAGACTAAGGCTGCAAAAAACGTTAGCCATGGAAATCCTTTTGATTATATGGATCTGGGGAAGAATGTTGATATATCTATGCCCTCAACGAGTCATTTTGTTATTATTGACGAAGAGGGTAATGCCGTCTCAATGACTTCAACAGTAGAAGGGCCTTTCGGAAGCCACTTAATGGCTGGCGGATTCATCCTCAATAATGAGCTAACTGACTTTTCACTAATACCTGAAGTAAATGGTAAAAAGGTGGCTAATAGAGTTGAAGGAAATAAAAGACCTATGTCGTCGATGACGCCTACTATCATTTTTAAAGATAATGAGGTTTTTGCATTAACGGGGTCACCTGGAGGAACTAGTATTATTAATTATGTTACAAAATCGGTTATTGGTCTAATAGACTGGAAATTACACCCAAGTGAAGTAGTTCAGCTTCCACATTATATGAATAAAGGAAAGTTTACAGAGCTAGAAAAAAATACAGTTTTAGAGGATTTGAAACTTGATTTGGAATCTATGGGACATAAAACAAAGATTATGCGCAAAAGAAGTGGCTTACATATGGCATTAAAGAAAGGGGACGGTTTCGTTGGAGGAGCTGATCCAAGGCGAGAGGGTTTGGTAATTCCTATAGAGTAAACTAAGGGTGATCTAAATGAATAATAACTTATATCAAATTTTGTTTGATGAATTTAAAAATGCAGAAACCAATATTTGCCTTGATGTACCAGGTCAAAGAAAATGGTCTTATAAGGATATCGATGTATTATCATCTTTTTTTGTCTCTTATTTAAGAGGAATAGGATTAAAAAAGGGTGATAGAATTATTTCACAGACAGAAAAATCTGTTGCTTCAGTGGGGCTTTATCTCGCGTGCCTAAGGAGTGGAATAATTTACACTCCTTTGAATACCTCTTATACAATTTCTGAGGTTGAGTACTTTATAGAAAATATACAACCTAAATTATTTGTTTGCTCACCTGAAAGATTGAAAGAAATAATTTCAACCTGTAAAAAATTAGAAATTCCTAATTATCGAGCCTTAGGAACTTCAAAAACTGATCCTTTTTTGATGGAAATATTAGAATTAAAACAAGATAATATTTTGGAACAATGCTCTGAAGATGATACTGCTGCAATTTTATTTACTTCTGGAACGACAGGTAAATCAAAAGGCGCCATGATAACGCATGGTAATTTATCATCTAATGCCTTCGCATTAAAAAAATATTGGGGCTTTACTGGAGATGATACCTTATTACATGCCCTACCAATCTTTCATGTTCATGGTCTTTTTGTTGCATTACATACTGCTCTTTTGAGTGCCTCTAAGATTATTTTTTTAGAAAAATTTGATATTTCTCAAGTTAATGAGAGTTTAAAAGATTCGAGCGTTATGATGGGTGTTCCAACGTTTTATAGTCGTTTAATTGATGAGAAGAATTTTGATAGAGGTATTTACGAGGGTATTAGACTTTTTATTTCTGGTTCAGCCCCTTTAACCGAAAAGACCTTTAATGAATTTAAGGATAAAACAGGCCACTTAATTCTAGAAAGATATGGAATGACAGAAACTGGAATGATTACATCAAATCCTCTCGTTGGAGAAAGAGTAGAAGGTACCGTTGGTTTTTCTTTACCTGATATTAAGATAAGAGCAAGAAAAGATAATAAGATCTTATCACCCAATGAAAAAGGTGTAATTGAGGTTAAGGGCCCAAACGTTTTTAAGGGTTATTGGCAAATGGAAGATAAAACAAAAGAAGAATTTACTGATGATGGTTTTTTTATAACTGGTGATATTGGTCAAATAGATGAGAGTGGACGACTTACTTTATCGGGGAGGTCTGGCGATATGATAATTTCTGGAGGTTATAATGTTTATCCTAAAGAAATAGAAATAATATTAAATACAATTAATGGAATTCAGGAGAGTGCTGTGATTGGAGCAAAGCATGAAGATTTTGGAGAATGTCCTATTGCTATTTTAGTATCCGATGATCCTGATAATTTAATTAGCGATAATTTTATAAACTCTTTATTGCAAGAATCTCTTGCAAAATATAAGATCCCTAAGTCCTATATTTGGATTAATTCCTTACCAATTAATGCAATGGGTAAGGTTCAAAAAAAAGATTTACGTAATAAATACGATGAAATTTTATTGGGTTAATTTAAAATAAGAGAGGAAGAAAATGAGCAATACAGAAAGAGCCTTAAAATTTATAGAGCATTGGAATAATCGTAATATTGAAGGAATTATGGGCTCAATGGCTAAAGATTGTTTTTATCACAATATACCTATGGACCCTCAAAAAGGACACGATGAGATTCGATCTTATTTGGAACCATTTATTCAAATGGCCTCCAATATCGAATGGATAGTTCATAATATCGCAGAAGATTCTAACGGAACCGTTTTAACAGAAAGAACCGATCGCTTTGAAATTAATGGCCAGTGGATGGATATTCTTGTGATGGGCGTTATGGAATTTGAAGATGGATTAATATCAAATTGGAGAGATTATTTTGATATGAAAGCTTATGAAGCAGAAACAGCAAGAGTTTTAGGCTAAATAAGGATTTTTTTGCCCTATTTTTTTGTTATTCAGTTGACTTGTTAATGAGTGAATCTTAATTATTGTTTATATTTAAATAATGTTTGATTCGAGTTTATGTATCAGACTACCTAATATCAGAACAGGGGGGAATCTAGTCTGATATGCCTATGAAGCCAACTGATATCTCCGATCCAGAATACTTCCATAAAGTTGTTGATTGCCAATATGCTTGTCCAGCTCATACTCCTGTTCCTGAATATATTCGTTTAATTGCTAGCGGGAACTACACTGATGCATATATGATTAATTGGGAGTCTAATGTCTTCCCTGGTGTTCTTGGCAGAACCTGTGATAGACCATGCGAACCAGCGTGCAGAAGAGTTCGTGTAGAAGATGAACCAGTTGCGATATGTAGGCTGAAAAGAGTAGCTGCAGATTATAAAGATGATATTAAAGACTTTATTCCTAAGGCCCCCGAAAAATCTAATGGTAAGAAAATAGCACTATTAGGTGCTGGGCCAGTATCTCTGGCAGTTGCTAGAGATTTAATACCTTTGGGTTATGAGTGTACTGCCTATGAAAGAGATCCTGTCCCAGGCGGTTTGATGAGAACTAATATTCCATCTTTTAGATTGCCTGCAGAAGTATTAGATGAAGAGTGTGATCAAATTATCAATATGGGCTTGAAAGTTAAATATGGTCAGGAAGTCAAAAGTTTTAGAGAATTTCTAAAGTCTGATTATGATGCAATTTTTGTTGGAACTGGCGCACCAAAAGGTAAAGATCTTAATATACCTGGAAGAGAAGAGGCATCTAAAAATATCCATATCGGTATAGATTTTTTAGCATCAGTTGCTTTTGAGCATGTCTCTAAGATAGGAAAAAAAGTTATTGTTCTTGGAGGAGGTAATACGGCAATGGATTGTTGTCGAACAGCCATTAGGCTTGGAGGTAAGCAAGTTGGTGTTTATGTTAGGTCTCCAAAAGTCGATATGAAAGCTTCAGATTGGGAAATTGAAGAAGCAGAAATGGAAAATATTCCGATTTTTGAAAATCATGTTCCAAAAGAATTTTTAATAAAAGATGGTAAATTAAGAGGAATGTTGTTTGAAAAAGTTACTGCTCACTATGAAAATAATAAAAGAAAACTTGTTCCTACTGGGGAACCTTTAGTTGAAGTTGAATGCGATGATGTTTTAATGGCTATCGGCCAAGATAATGCTTTTGAGTGGATAGAAAAAGATCTCGGAATAGAATTTGGTGAGTGGGATATGCCTAAAGTTAACAAGACAACAATGCAATCAAGCCTACCAAAAGTTTTTTTTGGAGGTGATGCAGCTTGGGGTCCTGAAAATATAATCACTGCTGTCGCACATGCACATCAAGCAGCAATATCGATTGATTTGTTTTGCAATGGAAAGGATTTAACTGAAAGACCAGAGCCACATGTTTTTTTAAAATCTTCTAAAATGGGGCTTCATGAGTGGTCTTATGATAATGGTTATGATGAAGTCAGTCGCTTGTCAGTTCCCCATGCTGACTTGAAGTCAACGCTTAAAGACAGAAAGCTCGAGGTTGAGCTTGGTTATGATGATGAGATGGCTTTTAAGGAAGCTAGTCGATGCTTAAATTGTGATGCTCAAACTGTTTTTGAAGAAAGTAGATGCATTGAATGTGATGCTTGCGTTGATATTTGTCCTGAGGATTGTATTAATTTTATAGAAAATGCTGATGAAGAAGAATTACGTTCAAAACTAAGAGTGCCAGCATTGAATCTTGAGGAAGATTTATATGTTTCCGATATCCTACCAACCTCTAGAGTAATGGTGAAGGATGAGGATCTTTGTTTGCATTGTGGTTTATGTGCAGAAAGGTGCCCTACAGGTGCTTGGGATATGCAAAAGTTTTTTTATATGGGTGCCCAAGCAAAAGATGGTTGTTCAAAATGACAAAAGTTAATGACTTTGTTGTAAAATTTGCAAATGTTAATGGATCGGGTTCTGCCAGTGCAAACTTAATGTTTGCTAAGTCGATATTTCGAATGGGTATCCCAGTTACACCAAAAAATATTTTTCCATCCAATATTCAAGGACTTCCAACTTGGTTTGAGGTAAGAATAAGCAAAGATGGTTATGCTGCTAGGAGAGAAGGAATAGATTGCTTCATTACTCTTAACCCTCAAACATATCAAACTGATATGAAAGAAATACTATCGGGCGGATATTTAATTTATGATAATACAATGCCTAGAAATTTTTCACGAAAAGATGTTAATTATATTGGTATTCCCATGGCTAGTATTTGTGCTGACCATTATGATGATCCAAGGCAACGACAATTATTTAAAAATATTGTCTGTTTAGGTGCACTTGCTGTTTTACTGAAGATAGATTTAAAAATTATAGAAAATTTAATTAAAGAAGATTTTGAAAAAAAACCTAAATTAATACCACCTAATATTAAGGCACTTCACCTTGGAAGAGATTATGTTTTAGAAAATTTAGATCGAAATTTAAATATTAGTTTAAAAAAAATTCGAACAACAAAGAAAAAAATTCTTATACAAGGTAATGAAGCTGCAGGTTTGGGTTGTGTTTATGGGGGTGCAACCGTAGCTGGCTGGTACCCTATTACTCCCTCAACATCTCTTGTCGAGGCTTTTCAAAAATATGTAAATATTTTTAGAGTAAATGACAGTGGAGAAGTGAGTGCTGGAATTGTTCAGGCGGAAGATGAAATGGCATCTGTAGGAATGGCAATAGGCGCTAATTGGAATGGTGCTAGAGCCTTTACAGCAACTTCTGGCCCTGGCATTTCATTGATGAGTGAATTTTTGGGGTTAGCCTACTTTGCTGAAATACCCCTTGTTTTATTTAATATAC
>JABHUT010000189.1 GCA_018658685.1 Alphaproteobacteria bacterium | reverse complement strand
TAGAAAAGAAGAATTTTCTGTAACACGCGATAAAGACTCGCGTATAGAATTTGATGCTAATGGAAATATTTCAAAATCAGCGGATTTATTATTTTTAGGCGGTGGTATAGAGGCAAGTTCAAAAAGAGATGCAATGGCAGCTTTTGCTGAATTTTCTATTCCGTTAGGTGATAAGCTTTTACTTAAAACAGCACTTCGATATGAAGAATTGGAAGATGATAATACCTTTGATCCGAAGATATCGTTACGTTACCAAATTTCAGATACTGTTGTTTTACGAGGATCATTAAGTACATCTTTTCGTGAACCTTCATTATCACAGCTTTATTCAGGCCAGGTTAGTTTGCAAGGTATTCAGGATTACTCTGAAGGAAGCCCAAAAGGCGGAACCACTTTTATTCGCATTGCTCAAAATGGAAACGATGGACTATCTCCCGAAGAGTCTGAAAATATAAATCTTGGTATTCTCTGGAATCCTAAAGATAATTTAAGTTTTAAGATGGATTATTGGGCAATAGATTATTCAAATGTTATCACAATAGAAAGTCCACAAGGTAAGGTGATAAATAATCCATTAGACTCAGATGTTAAGAGAACAGTTGATGGAACCCTTATAGGTGTAACAACAAAATATTTTAATGCTGCAAATGTCGATACCAATGGTATTGATATTGAAATAAATTATAGTTTTGATACTGATTTAGGTTCATTAAATATTGGAGTGAGGGGAACACATATTTTGAAATATGAGATTCCGGATGCATCAGGTGGATCTAAAGATGTAGTTGGATTATTTAACCATGACAATTTTGCTAGATCATTGCCTGAAACTAAAATTATTTTAAATGCAGACCTAATTAATAATCAGCATAGATTTTCATTACTTGGTCGTTATACATCCGATTATAAAACGACTCGTGTACTAAGTTCTTCAGCAGTAGAGTTGGGGTATAATCAAAATATAGATGAATGGTTAAGTATTGATTCAAGATATAATTATTCCTTTGAGTTTGATGAAAATCAGATGCAATTTAGTTTAGGTATTAAAAATATTTTTGATGAGGACGCTCCTCAAGTCTACGATGCAGCTAATTTTAGTTATGATCCAAAGCAACATGACCCAAGAGGGCGATTAACTTATATTGGACTAAAACTATTAAGATAGTTGAAACCCTAGATTAAACTTTTTCTATTCGTAGAGAAGTAATTTGATTTCTTTTTCTGCCCAATATTTTAAACTTAAATCCATAAAAGATATAAGCACTTCCTACCTTTGGTATAGTCTGTGATTCATGGATTATCAGTCCAGCTAAAGTCGTTGCTTCAGTATCAGGAATGTCCCAACCATAATTTCTATTAAGATCTCGTATGCTCATACCGCCATCAACATCAATTGAATTAGGCATTTGGGATATAACTTCTTCAGTATCTAAATCATGTTCATCGTCAATCTGACCGACAATTTCTTCCAATATATCTTCTAAGGTTATCAGCCCCATTATTGATCCATACTCATCAACAACTAAGGCCATATGAAGTTTTTTATCTAGGAAGGCGTTAAGTTGCTCTTTTAAACTGGTTGTTTCAGGAACAAACCAAGGCTTAGATAAGATTTTTCTTATATTAATATTTTGAAAATCATTGTTGTTTTGAAAAGCCTCTTTTGTTAAAGATTTAATATGCAATAAACCAATAAAATTATCTGTATTTTCTTCCCAAACAGGTATTCTAGTAAATGGAGATGAAAGAATTTCAGTGAATATTTTTTCATTAATTTCATTAATATCAATTGCTGTAATATTTTTTCTGTGAACCATTACATCTTCAACTGTAATTTCGGGAAGATCGAGAATTGCACCGAGCATATCACGGTCACCTTTCTTAACTTCGCCCTCTTGGTGGTGAATAGAAATTTGTCCTCTTAACTCATCATGTGCATCAACAAGTTTTTCAGAATTATTATTGTCTTTAACAAAATAACTCGATGCTTTTTGAGCAAGATTTGCTATTGGGCCTAATATTTTAACAGTTATTTTAATAAATAAGGCGGCTTTCAATGCCCATCTATCTGAGTGCTTTAATGCTAAAACCTTAGGAAGTATTTCGGCAAAAATTACAACTAAGGATGTCATAATTATTGTTGCTATTATTACCCCAACATCACCAAAAATTGATATAAAAAGACTAGTTGTTAAGGCTGATGCAAGAATATTAACCAAGTTATTTCCTAACAAGAGAGTGCTTATTAAAGTATCTTGTTGGGCAATTAATGTTTCTACTACTTCTGCTTTCTTATTTCCTTCATCTGATAAGTGTCTTATTCTTGCTTTTGATACTGCTGTTAAAGCCGTTTCTGATCCAGAGAAAAAGGCAGATATTAATAATAATCCTAAAATCGACCCGATAAAAATAGCAAGTGTAGTTAGCATTTATTTGAATCCTACTGATATTAGAAAATCATTGATAACATTATCCTCTACACCATTTTTTATAAAGGCTTCACCAATACCATTAAGTAAAATTAAAGTATTTTTATCATCTTTTCTCTTCTTATCTTTTGACAAAATATCAGTTATTTCGATTGCCTTAAGTTCAACTTTTAGATCTGAGTAATGAGATGGAATTCCAGCATTTTCTATTAAGGTTATTATTTGATTTGTATCATCAGCCGAACAAAGATTGATTTTATTTGAGAATTGAGCTGATAAACACATACCAAGTCCAACTGCTTCACCGTGCAGTA
>JABHUT010000188.1 GCA_018658685.1 Alphaproteobacteria bacterium | reverse complement strand
GTAAAAATTTTGTATGGAAGCTCTCTTCTTTGCTCGTTGTCATTACCTCTACCCCTGGCGGCCTGAGCAAGATTATCATCATCAGTTTCTGATTCTTCGCCAATTTCAGACATATCTGTCTCTAATGAGTCATCTTCTTCTGGAATACCGTCTTCAACATCCATGTCATCTGATTGTGTTTCATCTTCTGAGGAAGATTGATCCTCTTCAGATTCTGATAATTCCTCATTTTCATTTTGATTATTATCATCTTCCTGATCTTCTTCGGACGGATCTTCTCCTAGCTCGTCCCCAAGTTCTAAATCACCAATTAATTTTCGAGTAATTTTAGCGTATTCTTTTTGATCTTGAACAGTTTTGGCTAGTTCATCAATTGAGGTTTCAGCTCTTTCTTCAATCCATTCTTTCCAAGGTTCAATATATTCCTGAGCTTCTTCAATTTTACTTCCAGTTAACCTCTCCATCACCAAATATGACAGTGCTTCAATCATCTTACCTTCTGGACTATCATTGCTTACGCTTAAAACTTTTCTTTTTATTTTAGTTTTTTCCATTTCTATTAAATTATTAGAAACACCAGCCATTGCGTTAGAGCCTATTGCGTCACACCTTACCTTTTCAAGTGCAGTGTATATTCCTTTAGCGTTTTGTCCTTTTGGTTCATATTTTTCGTTAATTATTTCTTTATGGTGAGCTAAGTATAACGCTAACGAATCTGCTTCACCCCTTAAAGAATTGATTTGATTAGAATCCATATTTTTGTTTGGCATTGGCAATCTAGCTTTAAGGCCACTTAGATTACCTTTATCTGAACCAAAACTAACAGTTAACTCATCTTGCTTTGAAATTGAGCGCATAGCCATAGTGAGAGCTCGTTTAAACTCATCGATATCTGTAAACCTATTTGTCACTATCGCTTTCTGATTTCAAAGTTACAGATGTATCAATTAATTCTTCACCAAAGCTTCTCTGATAAAATTCTGCAATAGTTTGCCGTTCTAATTCATCGCACTTATTTAAGAAAGTTAATTTAAAGCTTAATCCAATATCTTCTAGAATTTCAGTATTTTGTGCCCAAGTAAGAACCGTCCTAGGACTCATGACAGTTGAAATATCTCCGTTGATAAAGCTATTCCTTGTTAAATCAGCAACTCTTATCATTTTTGAAATTATTTCTTTGCCGTCCTTGGTATTAAAGCTTTTTGCTTTTGAAGAAACTATATTTAATTCGTCTTCATGAGGAAGGTAATTTAATGCGCTTACAATAGACCATCTATCCATTTGACCTTGATTGATTTGTTGTGTCCCATGATAAAGACCTGATGTATCGCCTAGTCCAACTGTATTGGTTGTTGCAAACAAACGAAAGTATTTATGTGGGGTGATAATCTTATTTTGATCAAGGAGGGTTAATTTTCCAGAAATTTCTAGAACTCTCTGGATAACAAACATTACATCTGGTCTTCCTGCATCATATTCGTCAAAAACTAATGCCACTGGGTTTTGAATAGCCCAAGGTAAAAGCCCTTCTCGGAATTCAGTTATCTGTTTTCCATCTTTTAAGGTAATCATGTCCTTACCTATAAGATCAATTCTACTTACGTGGCTATCGAGATTAATTCTAATGCAGGGCCAGTTTAGTCTAGCAGCTATCTGTTCAATATGAGTAGATTTACCTGTGCCATGATATCCTTGAACCATTACTCTTCTATCGTGGGAAAAACCAGCTAAAATAGCTATAGTTGTCTCATGATTAAATAAATAATCTTCGTCAATTTCTGGAACATATTCATTTGTTTTTGAATATGCTGGAACCTTTAAATCAGTATCAAGTCCAAAAATTTCTCTAACAGATAATTCAATATCTGGACTTCCAATATCTATAATTTTTTTTGTATCAGTGCTCATAAATAAGTTCCTTTATTTTATTATTACGATTGTTTAGCAAATTCAGATATAATTTAACAGTGCCCTTGTGATTTTAAAGTTTTATAGGCACTTATCACTTCCTTTAATAGATC
>JABHUT010000028.1 GCA_018658685.1 Alphaproteobacteria bacterium | reverse complement strand
GCCCAACTTATAGCTGAAGAATTTGGACACACAGTTACAAGGGTTTCCGAGTCTGATATCGAGGAAGGAATCACTACTGTTGATGATCAAGAAGAAGACAAAAGACCAAGGTCACCTGTAGTTACTGTTATGGGCCATGTTGATCACGGTAAAACAACACTTCTTGATGCAATTAGAGAGTCAAATGATGTAGCCGGTGAAGCCGGTGGAATTACTCAGCATATTGGTGCATATCAAACTAAAGTTAAAGATAACAAAAAAATTACATTTATTGATACACCTGGACATGCAGCCTTTACTTCTATGAGGGCTAGAGGAGCAAAGGTTACAGATATAGTTATCCTAGTTGTTGCTGCTGATGATGGTGTTATGCCTCAAACAATAGAAGCCATTAACCATGCAAAAGAGGCTGAAGCTCCTATTATTGTGGCTATAAATAAGATAGATAAACCCGGAGCAAATCCAACCAATGCAAGAAATGCTCTGTTACAACATGAAATAATTGTTGAAGAGTTAGGTGGTGAAATTCAATCAGTAGAGCTATCAGCGCTTACAAAAGATGGAATTGATGATCTTATCGATGCAATTGTTCTTCAGGCTGAATTATTAGACTTAAAAGCAAATCCAAATAGGGCTGCCGAAGGCTTTGTTATTGAGGCTAAGCTTGATAAAAATAGAGGCCCAGCAGTGTCAGCAATAATTCAACGCGGTACATTAAAAATTGGCGATATATTAGTGATGGGTCAGCACTCAGGAAAAGTAAGATCATTAGTAAATGATCAAGGTGAAACAATAAAAGAATGCTACCCTGGTGAGCCAGTTGAAATTCTTGGAATGAGTCAAACACCAGAGGCGGGTGATATATTATCTGTTGTTGAAAGTGATGCAAGAGCTAGAGAAATATCAGAATACAGAAAAAGAAAATCTAAGTCAATTTCACCTAATTTATCCCAGGTAAATCTTGAACAGCTATTTTCTAAATCTAATCAAACTCAAAAAAAGGAGATTCTAGTCATTGTTAAGGCTGATGTTCATGGTTCTTCAGAGGCAATAAAAGAAGGTCTTCTTAGCCTAGGGAATGATGAGGTTTCTTGTAGAATTATCCATGCAGGTGCAGGAGCAATTTCTGAAAGTGATATAACTTTAGCAGAAGCATCCAATGCCATAGTTCTTGGTTTCAATGTAAGGGCTAATAATCAAGCAAAAGTATTAGCTGAAGCATCAGGAGTTACTATTCTTTACCATTCAATAATATATGACTTATTAGATGATATTAAAGCTCTTCTTGAGGGTAAATTAGATCCAGAACTTCGCTCTACAATAACTGGTACCGCAGAAGTTTTAGAGGTTTTCAAAAATTCAAAAATCGGAAATATTGCTGGCTGTAATGTTATTGATGGAACAATTATTAAAGGTCTTCACGGAAAACTTTTAAGAGATGATATAGTTATTTATGATGGATTGTTATCCACTCTTAGAAGATTTAAAGATGATGCCAAAGAGGTTAAGGCTGGTCAAGAATGCGGCCTATCCTTTGATAATAATCAAGACATTAAGCCTGGTGATAAGATTGAGTGTTACAAGGTTGATGAAATAAAAAGAACTATTTAGATAATTAGAGGGTTTTAGTTTGAATGATTTTTCATTAGATTTTCCTAGAGGTAAGGCCTCTCAAAGGCAAATGAAAGTTCAAGAAATTCTAAGGGCGGCATTAGTTGAGATATTACAAAGGGGTTTAACTAAGGAACCAATTCTTGATAACTCGATGATTACAATAACTTATGTTGATGTTTCGCCTGACTTAAAACACGCAAAGTTTATTTTCTTGCCTTTTGATGAAGAAAAAAAAGATGAGTTTATAAAAGGTTTTAAAAGTGCCAACAAAAGAATCAGGAAGGAAATAGCTCAAAGGGTTCAGTTAAAATATACCCCAAGCTTAAGTTTTGTTTTTGATGATACTATCAAGGAAATTCGTAAACTAGATGAATTATTTTCATCAAATAAAGTAAGTAATGATATAAAGAGTTAATCTTATTGGCTAATAGAAATTATTCCCATTATCCCGGTTGGCTTGTTTTGAATAAACCTGTTGGTATTTCATCTGCTAAAGCTGTTAATATTGTAAAAAGATTTTTCAATGTTAAGAAAGCAGGACATGCAGGAACTTTAGACCCATTAGCCTCTGGAGTTCTTCCTATAGCCTTAGATGATGCAACAAAAACAATTCCATATTTAGTTGATACTAAAAAGAAGTACAGATTTATTATTGCTTGGGGACAAAAAACAGAAACAGATGACTCTGAAGGAAAAGTTATCAATGAAAGCAATGTAAGGCCTGAACTAGAAGATATAGAAAAAACCCTTAGCACATTTTTAGGGAATATTACTCAAACACCACCCCATTATTCAGCAATTAAGATCAAAGGAAAAAGAGCATATTCACTTGCTAGAGAAAATATAAATTTTGAAATGCCTAAAAGATCTGTAAACGTTTTTGATTTGAGGTTAATAGAGCAATTAGATAATAACTCTGCTGAATTTGAAGTATTTAGCGGAAAAGGCTTTTATGTTAGGTCTTTGGCAAGAGATATTGCAGAAAAACTTAACACATTTGGTCATATAAAAGAGCTCGAAAGGTTAGAAGTTGGGCCTTTTGGACTTAAAAATGCTTTTCCTCTAGAAACTTTTAATAATTTAGTGCATAGTCCGCGCGAAGGAAGCGTGGATAAGCAATTTCTTCTTCCTCTAGATAGTGTGCTGGACGACATCCCGGCTTTAACTATTTCAGAAGAAGAAGTTAAAATGTTTTGTCACGGTCAGGAGATATCTAAAAAAATATCAAATGATTTAATTCCTCAAGGTGGCGATGTTTTAATTAAAGATGGTGTAAAATCTATCGGCATTGCAGTTTTTCTTGAATCAAAACTTAAACCAAAAAAAGTTTTTTCAAGTATAATTTAATATAAGGAGTAAATGATGTCGATTGAAGCAGAACGTAAACAAGAAGTAATTTCTGAATATGCATTAAAAGATGGAGACACAGGGTCTCCCGAAATTCAAGTAGCAATTTTGACAGAGAGAATAGTTAATCTCACTGAACATTTTAAAACTCATAAAAAGGACAATCATTCAAGGCAAGGCCTTTTAAAGATGGTAAACCTTAGGAGAAAGCTTTTAGATTATGTAAAATCTAAAGATCAAAAACGTTATGAAGACCTAATTAAAAGACTTGGTCTCAGAAGATAAATTAAAACGTTATTATAAATTCATAAACAAGAATATTTTTGAAATAAAAAATATATACGAAATAGGTAAAACATAGATGTTTAAAATAGAAAATGAAGTATTAGAATGGGGTGGAAAAACCCTAACAATAGAAACAGGAAGGGTAGCACGTCAAGCACATGGTTCAGTAATAGCGACCTATGGTGGAACTTCGGTTCTAGCAACTGTAGTAGCTGATCACGAACCAAAGCCAGGCTTAGATTTTTTTCCTTTAACTGTAAATTATCAAGAAAAAGCTTATGCAGCTGGTAAAATTCCTGGAGGTTTCTTTAAAAGAGAAGGAAGACCATCTGAAAAAGAAACCTTAGTTTCAAGGTTAATTGATAGACCGATAAGACCATTATTTGCAAAAGGATTTCAAAACGAAACGCAAGTAATAGCAACTGTTATTAGTTATGATGGTCAAAATGATGCCGATATAGTTGCTTTAGTTGCTGTTTCTGCAGCATTAACACTATCTGGGGTTCCCTTTATGGGTCCTATAGCAGCTGCACGAGTAGGTTATATTGAAGGAGAATATATCCTTAATCCAACTAAGGACGAATTAGATGGCGAGTGTGACCTGGACTTAGTTGTTGCCGGTACAAATACAGCTGTTCTAATGGTTGAGTCTGAAGCTAAAGAATTGTCCGAAGATATTATGCTTGGTGCAGTAAGTTTTGGTCAAGAATCTTTTAAGCCTGTTATTGAAGCAATTATTAGTCTTGCTGAAAAAGCAGCCAAAGAACCAAGAGAGTTAATAGAGGTTGATCTATCTGATCTCCAAAAAACAGTAAATGACTCAGTAAAAGATAAATTGATCGACGCTTATAAAGAAAGCGACAAACAGGCTAGATCTAATAAAATATTAGATATAAAGAATGAATTGCTGTCAGAGTTTTCAGATAATGAGGATTTAGATGTTTCAGAATCCGATATTAAGAGTGTATTTAAGAATGTTGAAAAAGATATTGTTAGAGGAAGCATCTTAGACACTGGATTAAGAATTGACGGGAGGGATTTGGAAACAGTCCGACCAGTTCAATCAGATGTTAGTATTCTTCCTTTAACACATGGATCAGCCTTATTTACGCGTGGAGAAACTCAGGCCCTTGTTGTAACAACATTGGGAACAGGTCTTGATGAAAAATTTGTAGACGGACTAGACGAAACTTATAAAGAGAAGTTTATGTTACATTATAATTTTCCACCATATTCTGTTGGCGAAACTGGCAGAACTGGATTTACATCAAGAAGAGAAATTGGCCACGGTAAATTAGCCTGGCGTTCACTCCAAGCTGTTCTCCCTGAGTATGATGATTTTCCATATACGATCAGACTTGTTTCAGAAATAACTGAATCAAACGGTTCATCATCGATGGCTACAGTCTGTGGTTCTTCTTTATCATTGATGGACGCTGGAGTCCCTTTAAAGAGACCTGTTGCCGGTATTGCAATGGGTTTAATAAAAGAAGGGGACCGTGTAGCGGTACTTTCAGATATTTTAGGTGATGAGGATCATTTAGGAGATATGGACTTCAAAGTAGCTGGAACTGCGGATGGAATTACATCGCTTCAAATGGATATTAAAATTACAGGTATAACAAAAGAAATTATGGATACCGCACTTACTCAAGCTAAACATGGAAGAAATCACATCTTAGCTGAAATGGCTAAAGCTATTGAAACAGGACGTGAAACTGTTAATTCAACTGCACCTAGGATTGAGACAATCCAAGTACCAGTTGATAAAATTAGAGATGTTATAGGTTCTGGCGGTAAGGTTATTAGAGAGATAGTTGAAGAAAGTGGCGCTAAGGTAGACATTAATGATGATGGGATTGTTAAAGTTGCATCAAATGATACTGATTCTTTAAACAAAGCATTAGAGCTCATTAACTCAATAGTTGCTGAACCTGAGGCTGGAGAAATTTACGAAGGAAAAGTTGTTAAAATAATGGATTTTGGTGCTTT
>JABHUT010000187.1 GCA_018658685.1 Alphaproteobacteria bacterium | reverse complement strand
TTAGAAGGTAATATTTTACAATAATAAAATACCAACAGATAATAAGCCAAATAATATTTTAGACATTATGTCGCATATTTCTATCAAGAAGGATAAAATAAGTCGATACTTTAAAATAAAATCATGAGAAATTACTTTATGATAAAAATTATTTCAAGAAAAAGTGATTTAGCTATTATACAGGCTGAATTAGTTGGTAAAGCAATTTCTAATTCATACCCTGAATTGAATATCGATTATATTTATAAGGATACTAAAGGGGATATAGACCTCTCCACACCCTTAAGCAAGCTTCCAGAAATAGGTGTATTTACAACAGATTTAAGAGAAAGTCTTATTAATAATGATGCGGATTTAGCGGTTCACTCATGGAAAGACCTACCAATATCATTAGAAAAAGGCACTTCAGTAATAGCAACTTTGCCTCGTGCCGACATGAGAGACATTCTTTTAATTAAAAAAAATAATATTGATTCTATAAAGGAAAAGAAATCTATAAAAATTTCAACATCATCACCAAGACGATCTTATAACATTTCTTCTTTTCTTAATAAGGCAACTCCGTTCGATATAAACACAGTATGCTTTAGCGATATTCGAGGTAATATTCCTACACGGTTAAATAAATTTATTGCAGGTAAATCAGATGGTATTGTTCTTGCAAAAGCTGCTCTTGATAGGATTTTAGAAAATAGTAATAAAGATTTAGCTCAAAAAATTACTAATATTTTGCAAGATACTCTTTGGATGGTTTTACCTTTATCGGAAAACCCTTGCGCACCTGCTCAAGGAGCTATTGCAATTGAGGTTAATGACAAAAGAAATGATATAATTGATATTGTTAAATGCATAAATCATTCTGAAACTTTTAAAAGTGTTAAAATAGAAAGAAATACTCTTGAAAAATATGGCGGAGGCTGTCATCAAAAAATTGGAGTTAGCAATGAGAAAACTTTTTTTGGTGATATTTTTACAATTAAAGGAATTACAGACGATAATATTATTTTGAATACAAGAAAAATAACTAGAAAGAATAAAAAAGGGGATTTATGGAAATCGATCAGTTCAGAAAATATTTTTCCTTCAAACCTTGAAAAATATAATATTTTTACTCGAGAGGAAGTTAAAGAAAACATTGATAAAGCATCACATTTAAAAAATTATAATATACTGGCTACAAGAGGAAATGTTCTTGATGGTATATCTCAATTGGACGCCACAAATACTCTTTGGACCAGTGGTATCAAGACATGGTACAGCCTTGCAAAAAAAGGTTTCTGGGTTAATGGTACTTTCGATAGTATTGGTGAGAGTCAGGATCAAGCTATAGGTTTTCTTTCAAAAAATAAAAATTGGTTAAAATTAACGCATGAAGATTCTAGTGAGTTTTTTATAAAAGAAAAGTTGTCGACCTATAAGTTAATTAAGGGCGAAATTAAAGAGGATTTATCAAAAAAAACTCATTTTTATTGGATGAGTGGTACAGCATTTTTATATGCCATAGATAAATTTCCCGATATTACTAATAAATTTCACTCATGTGGGCCTGGCAACACCTATGAAATAATCAAAAAGAATGTTACGGAAGATCATATTAAAATATTTTTAAGTTATAATGATTGGAAAAATGAGATTACCAATGAGTAAGGTTAGTAAAAAACTTCACCGTTTAAAAAGTAATAAAATTTTTAGGGACTTATGTTCTGAAACTGATTTTACAAAAGCAAACTTTGTTCAACCTTTATTTGTAAACGAGGCTTTGAGAAATAAAGAAGAAATAATAGGTTTAAAAGATAATTTTGTTATGAGTTTGGAGGATACTCTCAGGCAAATTAATGAGGATATTTCAAATGGTGTAAATAATTTCCTATTATTTATTTCTTCCAAAAATAAGTCTCTAGATTCTTTTAATTTAAGCTTTCATGAAAAGGTAATTAGTTCAATTAAGGATGAATTTAAAGATAACATTAATCTTTGGACGGATGTTTGTCTTTGCTCTTTAACTGATCACGGGCATTGTTGTCTTTTTGATAAAGATAATTCCATAAATATTGATAAAACCCTTGATGAGATCTCTAAGGTTGCTCTTACATATGCTGAAGCGGGAGCTGATATTATCGCTCCAAGCGATATGATGGATGGAAGAACATTAAAAATTAGAAAGGTTTTGGATGCTTTAAATTTTTCAATACCCATCATTAGTTATAGTACGAAATTTTCAAGTAACTTTTATGGTCCATTTAGGAATGCCGCTGATTCATCCCCTCTTTTTGGTGATAGAAAGCAATATCAGTTAGATTATAGGAATAAATCTGAGGCGATTAGGGCAAGCATTAGATGTGCTGAAGAGGGTGCTGATATGTTAATGGTTAAACCAGCAATGACGTCTATAGATTTAATTAAAGATATAAAGGAAAAAACTAATTTAATGGTCGGAGCTTACCAAGTTAGTGGTGAGTATGCAGGCATTTGTTTGTCTGAGGATAAAGGGTTACTCAATATGGAGGAAGCTTTAGAGGAAACTTGGCACGTGATGAGAAGAGCTGAAGCACAATTTATTATAACTTATGGCGCTAGACTAGCAAAAAAAATAGGCTTTTAATGACTAATCTTCTTTTTAGAAACGCCTTGAATCGAGTACCACAAGCCACTCCTCCAATCTGGTTTATGAGACAGGCGGGCAGGTATCACTCTCATTACCAAGCTTTGAAAAAAAATCATACGTTTGAAGAATTATGTAAGAATCCTAAATTAGCTGCCGAAACAGCACTGGGACCAATAAATGATTTTGATTTTGATGTCTCAATCTTGTTTAGTGATATATTATTTCCTCTCGAGGCTCTTGGAATGGGTCTTAAATATGATCCGGGTCCCATCTTTAGTAAATTTATAACTCCAAATAATATTAAAGAGCTTATTTCAGTAGACGATGCAATTAAGAAGTTAATGTTTCAAAGTGATGCATTAAAGATAACTCGCGAATTACTTCCAAAAAATAAAAGTCTTATTGGCTTTATTGGAGGACCATGGACAGTTGCTTCATATGGAACCGGTATGAATAAAGGCGTTGATTATCAAGGTGGTATAAAAAATAAATTTATTCATGAGCTTTTGGAAAAGAAAATTTTTCCACTTTTAAGAAAGAATATTGAGTTACAGATAACATCAGGGGCTGAAATTGTTATGATTTTTGATACTGATGCTTCCAGAATAGGAAATTCTGAAGATTACAAAAAATATTCTAAAACCTTATATAAAGAGTTAATACTTCCCTATGGAAATAAAGTTGGATACTTTGCAAAACATCCTTTTGATTATAATTATTTCATTAAAAAAATTAATTCAGATGACGAAGTTTCTTTATCAGGTATAGGAGTTGATCATACTAAGCCGATATATGAATGGTTAGGAAAGACAAAGCGGGGTTTTGTTCAGGGTAACTTTAATCAAGATGATTTAACAAAATCACTTGATGACTTTAAGTTTGCTTTGGATAGTTATATTGAGCCAATTACAAAGCTAAGCATAGAAGAGAGAGCTGGCTGGGTTTGTGGTTTAGGTCATGGAATTCTTAAAACTACTCCTGAAGAAAATGTGAAGTATTTTATAAAAACTATAAGAGAAACTTTTAAATGACATTAAAGCTCATTGATAATGAAAAAGAAATAGCAAGGAGTTGGTTTCGCGAGCTAAGGGATCGGTTTTGTGAAAAATTTGAAGAAATTGATGGAAAAAAATTCTCCAGAAAAAGCTGGAAGCATTCTGGTGAAGGTGGTGGAGAAATGAGTACTCTTAAAGGTAATGTCTTTGAGAAAGTTGGTGTCAATATATCTACAGTTAAAGGTACATTTAAAGAGGACTTCAGAGACCAGATATCTGGTACAGAAAAGGCTCCAGATTATTGGGCAAGTGGTATAAGTGTTGTTGCTCATATGAAGTCACCACATGTTCCAGCCTTTCATTTTAATACAAGGTTTATTGTTACCGGAAAAAAATGGTTTGGTGGGGGTGCAGATATGACCCCCGCTATTCCAAACAAAGAAGATGTAGATATTTTTCATAAATCAATTGAGAATGTTTGTAATAAACATAGTGAAAATTATTATAAGGATTTTAAAAAGCAGTG
>JABHUT010000186.1 GCA_018658685.1 Alphaproteobacteria bacterium | reverse complement strand
GTTTTAACTTTTAAATCTACGGTTGGAGAAATAACAGGCTCATCATTTATAATTTCTTTTGCTTCAGAAATAATATCCCAATCTTTTTTAACCGAACTTTTAACTTCCTTCTTAACTGCTTCCTTAGAAGGTTTTTTAGATTTTGTATCAAAAGAATGGTTTTGATCGAATATATATTTTCCACGAGCTACTCTATTGGGATACATAGCTTTATGCCAAATATGATGAAAATCATTTTCATCATATCCTAACTCTTTTGCTATCTCTCTCGCCTCTTTGGTAGAAAATTCACTATTATTATATTTTTTAATAATTGCTGATTTAAAATTTTCAAACATTTTTATCATTTCGTTACTCATAATATAAAAACTCCATTAAATTATTGTTTCTCAATTGTTACTGCTATTATCTCATATTTAGCACATAAAGTCAAGGAAAAAGTGAAAAAAACATGGTCTGTAAGTCCTTGATTCTAAAGGATTTATAATTTAGTTTGTAACTCCTTTCTTTACAATAACTTAGAAAAGGGCCTAGGATTCGATTTAAGAGGCTTTTATTAGAAGGACATACCAAAGTATACCCCAATCGGTAAAAACCCCTTAAATCGCCTTAAATTTTGTCTGTTATCAAGTCAATAAATTTAGATAGAATAACTCTGCTATTCTTAAACTGATTATTATTAGAACTGAAAACAGATGCCAATTTTCGGTTAGTCATTTTATCAGACATCTCAACTGGTTTGATAACTTTAGGAGCATTATTGATAACATAATATTCATCATAACCAGCCTCTGATTTAGTAAAATAACCATCCTTTCTAGCTTGTTTCAACCATTCAGACATATCAAAGTTATTTACATTTCTGTTGCCTCGATACATATGTTGCATCATATGGTATTTTTTACCAAAGTTAGAATCAAGAAAAAATCCTATAACATTACAACCAAGTCTATCCTTTACAATCTTAAATAGTTGATCAGTAATATTTCTTTTATACCTATCAAGATTATAGTTCTTTTTCATAATCTTATCTTGAAGAACTATATTTTTTGCTTCAGGGCGATAAGAATAATGATTACTATTATCAGGATCGGCCTTACCTCTATGAATCTGATACTGATTATTTCCTTCGCCATCTGTTATCCAAACTGCATGAACCTCTTGGAGATTATTCACTTTTTGAAAGTTACGAATAACGTGCTCAGAGAAAAGAATCGCACCATTCAAAGGCGTATAACCAAGACGATCTGCTTCTGGTATCGGATAATATTGATAACCATTTTTAAATGAATCAGTAATAACACACATCTTTAACATCGCGTCATTCAACTCACAAGCATTCATTCTACTTGAAAAATAATTTCTAAACGTGACCTTAGAATCACAATGCAAATCACCTGGCTTATATACAAAGGTTTTATTTTTCTTTTGTCCGTCAACCATAACATCTGTAAAAGAATAAACCTCAAAAGGAATATTAACTTTCTTACAAAATAAAACAAACTCAATAACCTGTTTTATACAACCAGTCAAATGAGCAGCCATAGAACCAGACCAGTCAACAATCATAACTAAACCATGATTCTTGCCTTCTGGTGTCTTAATATTTTTCTTAAAAATATCATCATTATATTTTGCAGAAAACATTTTGTTAGTATCAAGAACACCTGTTTTAGAGAATGAAGTTCGTTTGTAAATATCAGCTGACTTTTTCCTTTCAAACTCCATAGCCATGTGATTAACATTTTTAACTGAATTTTTCTTAATATTGTCTAATGTTTTCTTAGAATTAGCAAAGATAGTTTGTGTCATTCTATCAAACTCAGCTTGAGAATGATACCAGCCCTGATAACGATTAGAAACTCCTTTTGCAGAAGCTTCATAACCAACACCACTATAATAATCAGTTATATTTTTATAAACCTTTTTATAGTCAATCAAGTTATCAAAAACAACTTTTTCTGGAATAGTGACATAAGTATTCTCAGTATCAATATCAGCTAAATCATTAACTCGACTTTCAAAATTCTCATAAGTTCGAGATTGAAGATTGCTGTTAGATTCATCTTCCCATGTATCAGGTGAACCATCATTAGAAACACAATTTTCTTCAACATCTTCCTCAGAAGTTTCACCATCCTCAGAATCTTCCTCAGAATCTTCGCCTTCATCTGAATCTTTAGTTTTTGCTTCTTCCTCAGAATCTTCACTTTCAGTATCAGAATATTCACCATCCTCATTATTTTCATCTGTCATGGTATAAGAATCTTCATCGAAAATAGAATTATCATCTTCTTGCTCTTCTCTATTTTCTTTGATATACTCACAAATCTCAATACAAAGTTTTTCAACTTCTTTGAACTTTGTGACCTTTTCAATTCTATCAACAAAAGATTGCTCAATATCATTGAACTCAAAAAGTCCAGAAACTGCTGTTGGAATTTTAAAATGTAAATTGATTTTATCCAGCAGATTTATTCTGGATACATCCATTTTAGAAAGGCCGAAAAAATCTTCATTAACCAAATGTGAATATCCATTATAAAATTGTTTTATAAGGCCAGGGTATCTTCTTTTCATTAAAGATTCAATCCGGGCATCTTCAACAACATTTACACAATGTTTCGATGTTTTCTGAATAATAGATTTTAGAGTTTCTTCATCGGCTGGAGTATAAAGAGCATGACCAACTTCGTGACCAACTAAAAGATCATATAAGTGATTGGGCATATCTTTCCAAGTGGGCAATACAAGACACCGACTTTTAACATCGAACATAGCTGTCTTAACTTGACGATGTTGAACGTCAATATCTTCCATCGCGAGGAGTTTTGCTAGTTTTTCTTTTGATTCAACTTTAACCATAATGTAATTTCCTTTCTCAATTGTTATATATATT
>JABHUT010000185.1 GCA_018658685.1 Alphaproteobacteria bacterium | reverse complement strand
TTCATAAATACCCCTTGATTTCATTCCTATACTTCTGTTTTCTACTAGGTCAAGTCTGCCCACTCCATTTTTTCCACCTACTTCATTTAATTTGGTTAAGAGTTCGGCAGGCGATAATTTTTCTCCATCAATTGCTGTTGGGTCCCCATTAGAGAATGAAATATTGAGATAAGTGGGTTTGTCAGGAGCATTTTCTGGAGACACAGTTCTTTGAAAAACATCCTCTGGACATTCTACAGATGGATCCTCAAGTAATTTTCCTTCGGATGAAGTATGTAAGAGATTAGCATCAACTGAAAACGGAGCTTCTCCTCTTTTATCTTTTGTAATAGCAATCTGGTGTTTTTCTGCAAAATCTATTAATTTTGTTCTTGAATTTAAATCCCATTCTCTCCAGGGAGCAATAACATTTATATCAGGATTTAATCCATAATATGCTAATTCAAACCTTACTTGATCATTGCCTTTTCCAGTTGCCCCATGACAAACTGCATCAGCGCCAACCTGCTTTGCAATTTCAATCTGTCTTTTAGCAATTAAAGGCCTTGCTATAGCTGTTCCTAGTAAATACTTCCCTTCATAGAGTGTATTGGCTCTGAACATTGGAAAAACATAATTTTCAACAAAATCTTCCCTCAAGTCTTCGATAAAAATTTCTTTCACACCATGCGATTCTGCTTTTGTCTTAGCATCTTCAAGTTCGGCACCTTGTCCAAGATCAGCCGTAAACGTTACTACTTCGCAGTCATATTTTTCTTCAAGCCATTTTAATATAACTGAAGTATCTAGACCTCCAGAATAGGCCAAAACGACTTTATTTATTTTTTTGTCCATACTCATACTCTTCTCCAGAATAACTTATAGCCGTCCTATACGCTCACTTTCCATTTTTGCAAGCTCTTTCTTATATCTGTCGGAGGCTTTTTCTTTTTTACTGTCACTCTTTAACTGTCCGCAAGCAGCTGAAATATCGCTACCTCTTGGAATTCTTATCGGACTAGCATAACCGCCCCTATTTACAATATCACCAAATTTTTCAATCTGATCCCAGTCTGAGCACTCATAAGAAGAGCCAGGCCAAGGATTAAAAGGTATCAAATTTATTTTTGCAGGTATACCAGAAATTAATTTAACTAAATCCCTAGCTTCAGACTCAGAGTCATTAACTCCTTTAAGCATAACATATTCAAAAGTTATTCTTTTAGAATTTGAAAGGCTTGGGTAATTCTTACATGCATCAAGCAACTCTTCTATAGGATATTTCTTATTTATAGGAACAATCTCATCTCGAAGGTCATTTTGAGTTGCATGTAAAGAAATTGCAAGCATCGAGCCTATTTCTTCTCCAGCAGATTTTATCATTGGTACAATCCCAGAAGTTGAAAGTGTTATCCTCCTTTTTGATATCGAGAGACCTGCATCATCTGCCATAGTGATTATTCCATCTCGAACATTTTCAAAATTATATAAGGGTTCGCCCATGCCCATCATCACAATATTGGTAATTTGTCTTGGCTCTGGATTCCACTCATTTAAACAGTCTTTTGCAACCACAACTTGAGCAATTATTTCTTGGGCAGTTAAATTTCTGACAAGTTTTTGAGTCCCGGTATGGCAGAATGTACAATTTAAAGTACACCCAACTTGACTAGAAACACATAATGTCCCTCTATCATTATCTGGGATGAAAACTGTTTCTACTTCAGACCCGTCTTTAAACTTTAAGAGCCATTTTCTAGTTCCGTCTTCTGAGATTTGGTCTTCAGATATTAATGGTCTTGAAAGGTCGAAGTGGTTTTCTAATTCTTTCCGCAGGTCTAATGAAAGAGTTGTCATTTCGTCAATAGATTCTGAGCCTTTATTATAAAGCCACCCCCACACTTGATTAAGGCGCATATTTTTTTGTTTTTCAGGGATATCTAGTATGTTTAATGCTTCAGAAAGCTGGTCTCTTGGAAGCCCCATTAAACTTCTTTTATCTTCAGTGCTTTGGGTTTTAGTTTCCATGTTATTTAGGACCTCCTGGAGACATTGGTCTTTGAGAAAATTTTCCCAATGACCTTACCCTGTCATACATTACTATTGATCCTGCTATCTGAACATTTATACAAAACTTTGTTGGTATTTTAATCATATAGTCGCATTTATTCATCATTTCATCTGATAAAGAACCCATTTCTGGACCTAAAATATAAGCAGCTTGTTTGGGGTGATGAAATGAAGGAAGCTCAACGGCATCATCAACAAGTTCAACACCAACTAATTTACATTTATTTGGAAGGTTCATTTCTTTAGGTTTATCCCAATCATACCAAGGCAAATGGTTTGGAGCCTTTGATGTATCTGACTTTCCCTCTCGAACGGAATAATGTGCTGAAACTGTAAATACAAATTGCGCACCAAATGCATGTGCTGATCTAACAAGGTTTCCCATATTCATAGGCTTTGAAATTCCTTCAGCTCCAAATCCGAAATAACCACGCATTTATAAATATACCCCAATTAGTTTTAGTTCTTATTGATTTAGCACTTTTTTAATGTCTTGGCGTATACTTTTTTTCAGTTTAAAGATAGTAAATTAACTCAGGAGAAACTAATGAAAGCTCTTTTATGTAAAGAATTTGGTCCACCAGAAACACTTTCTTATGAGGACGTGGATGATCCAGTTATTAGTCCCGGGAAAGTTATTGTTGATATTTATTCTGCTTCTGTAAATTTTCCTGATGTTTTGATAATTGAAGATAAATATCAGTTTAAGCCGGCACTTCCATTTTCACCTGGTGGCGAGGCCTCAGGTGTAATATCAGAAATTGGCGATGGTGTTGATGGTTTCGAAGTTGGTGATAGAGTAATTGTTTCAGCAGGCTGGGGATGTTTTGTTGAAAAAATATTGGTTGATTCTGCATCATTGACACGTATCCCAGACAGTATGAACTTTGATACAGCTGCTTCATTTCTTATGACATATGGAACATCCCATCATGCCTTGAAGGATAGAGCTGACCTAAAAAAAGGTGATAATCTCTTGGTTTTAGGTGCAGCTGGCGGCGTCGGCCTTGCGGCAGTTGAGATTGGTAATGCTATGGGAGCAAATGTTATAGCCGCAGCCTCTACGGAAGAAAAAGTTCAAATTTGTCGTGACCATGGAGCAAAAGAAGGTTTAGTTTATAAGACAGGGGAGTTGGACAGAGATGAACAAAAGTCTCTTTCTAATCAAATTAAGGATTTAACATCAGGACTAGGCGCAAATGTTATTTATGACCCAGTGGGTGCTGACTATGCAGAGCCATCACTTAGAGCAATCGCCTGGGAAGGGCGCTATCTTGTTGTCGGTTTTGCAGCTGGTTATATTCCAAAAATCCCATTGAATTTAGCTCTTTTAAAAGGCTGTCAAATTGTAGGCGTATTTTGGGGTGCCTTTAAGGCACAATTTCCCGATCTCCATAATGACAATGTTGCGGACCTTTTAAAAATGTATGAAGACGGTCATTTAAATCCTCATATATCAGAGGTTTATGATTTAAGTAATGGAGCCAAGGCCATTAAAGATCTTGCAGAAAGAAAAGCCAAAGGAAAAATTGTAGTTCGGGTAAAATCTTAATGATCAAAAAGATTTCAGAGTTTATCTCTGGATTATCAAACAACTTACAAGGTGCTTTCTGGCTTTTCATGTCAGTTTTTGCATTTACAGGCATGGCGTCGCTTGCAAAGTATCTTGGCAATGATTTTCACGCTTTTCAGATTGCCTTTTTTAGATCTTCATTCAGTTTAATTGTAATTTTACCTTTTCTTTTAAAAGCTGGATTATCAAAAGGAGGTATTAAAACAAAAATACCTTTATTGCAGATAACGAGAGGAGCTGTTAGCGCAATTGGAATAATATTAGGCTTTTATGCCATTGTTAATATGCCCCTTGCAGACGCCCAGGCAATCCGTTTTTCAAGTGCGCTATTTGTTGTACCTCTTGCAGCGATTTTTTTAAACGAAAAGGTTGGCATAAAGAGAACAGTGGCTACCTTAATTGGATTTTTTGGTGTCATTGTAATGTTAAATCCAACAGGTGAGTATAATGTGGCATCATTATCAGCCCTGGGAGCAGCCCTTGCTTTTGCTATAGCAGCGATTTTTGTAAAAGTTGTTTCGAAATATGACAAGCCGGTAACATTAATGTTTTATTCTAATATTGTTAGTATACCAATAATGATTA
>JABHUT010000184.1 GCA_018658685.1 Alphaproteobacteria bacterium | reverse complement strand
GTTTTGAAAGGTAGTGAAAAAAATAATAAGAGTTCAGTAGAGCAAGTCCTTACGGATTCAACAGACTCTGAACAGGATGAGAAAGTAAGAGATAAAGTTGTTGACCTTTTCGACGGAGAAATTTTAACCTAGGAGAATAATTATGTTTAAAGGAAATATGTCAAAAATGTTAAAACAGGCTCAGGATATGCAAAAGAAGATGGAAGGAGTTCAGTCAGAACTCTCAGATATTATTGTAGATTCTGAATCTGGGGGTGGAATGGCCAAAGTAAAAATTAATGGGCAGTTAGAAGTTTTAGAATTGTATATCGATGAGGAATGCTTTAAAGAAGATAAAGAAGTAGTTGAAGATTTGATTATTTCGGCTGTCAATAAAGGCATAATTAAAGCTCAAGCAGCAGCAAAAGAAAAAATGAGCTCAGTTACTGGAGGCATGCTTTCAGGTCTCAATTTACCAGGCCTCTAAATGCCTCTATATCCTAAGCCTGCTAGCCTACTAATAGATCAATTATCAAAGTTGCCAGGTATTGGTAAAGCAACAGCACAAAGATTAGCCTTTTTTATACTCAAATCTGATAATCAGGATAACATTATTTTAGCTAATGCTATAAAAGAAATAAAAGAAAAAATAAGATTTTGCAAAGATTGTGGTATTATGGCTGAATCAGAGGTTTGTAGTATATGTTTAGATCATAGTAGAGATAGTTCTCTGATTTGTGTTGTCGAAGAGCCTCAAGATATTTATTCCTTTGAAAAAACAAATTCATTTAAAGGTAGATATCATGTTTTAGGTGGTGTTTTATCTCCATTGGACGGGATAGGGCCAGATGAATTGAATCTGGAAAGCCTTTACAATAGAATCAAAGGTGGCATGGAAGTGATTTTAGCTACTAATCCAAGCGTAGAGGGTGACACTACTTGTCTATATTTATCACAAAAGTTGGAGAAGTTAGGAGTTACTGTAACACGCTTAGCAAGAGGTATCCCAGTCGGTAGTGATTTAGAATATATGGATGAACTCACTCTTGTTAGAGCGATGGAAGGCAGAACCTCAATATGAACTTGCCAAACTTATTATCGATTATAAGAATTATATTAACACCTCTTTTTATCATTTTATTGTTCTCCAATGTTCCAAATGCAAAGTTTTTTGCTTTATTAGTATTTGCAATTGCAGCTATAACGGATGCTTATGACGGTTACCTTGCCAGAAAATATAATCAAATTACTCCAGAGGGTAAATTTTTAGATCCACTAGCTGATAAGATACTAGTTTTATCCGCATTTATTTCTTTTGCTTTTATTGGAATTATTGATTTCTGGATGGTTGGAGTTATTATTTTTAGAGATTCATTTATTACAGGCTTGCGCTGGATTATTTCAAATAGAGGTTTTGAATTTGTTACTACAAATATATCTAAATACAAAACAGCCTTACAATTAACTCTAATTATTTTGACTTTAATTTTTTTAACTTTTGAAGGATTGAGTATTGTTGAGTTAACACCCACGTTAAATCTAATTAGGCATTACAACATTATATATATTCTTACGTTGCTTACGGCTATATTTACTGCATATACAGGAGTTGTGTACTTATACACCAACAGAATTATAATTAAGGAATTTATGAAAAACAGTTAATGAATAAAGTTTCAGAAATAATATCAACGGTTTTTTATATAGGTAAGTTGCCCTTTGCTCCTGGTACATGGTGTAGTTTCGTGGCTTTTTTAGCATGGTTTTTTCTTCGTTTTTATATTGAAGGAGTATTTATCCTTTATGCGAGTCTAGTATTGTTTTTTATAGGTGTTGCTGTATCTACTATTCATGCTGAAGCTCTTAAAGATGAGGACCCTGCGGAAATTGTTATAGATGAATGGGTTGGTCAATGGATAGCGCTGTGGATGGTACCACATTCTTTTATTTGGGGTTTTGTATCATTTTCTTTTTTTCGAATATTTGATATTTTTAAGCTAGGACCCGTACAATCGATGGATGATATAAAATCAGGGACTGGCATTATGATGGATGATGTAATTGCAGGCATCTTTGCACTCCTTGTAACGCAAAGTCTATTTTATTTTATCGGATGAGGGTCGCAGTATTAACAATCGGAAATGAGCTTTTATCGGGAAAGACAATAAACACCAATGCAAGTTGGATAAGCAATATTCTTAGTTCAGAGGGTGCAAATATTAATCGCCATTTGACTATTCCTGATAAAAAAGAGGCTATAATAGATGGCTTAGATTTGTTATTTAAATCAAAAATAGATTTAATTGTTTGCACTGGTGGTCTTGGACCGACAGATGATGACATTACTAGAGAAGTCGTATTTGACTATTTTGGTAGTGAAGAAGTTTTTGATGATAGCTATTGGAATTATTTATCAGATAAATTTTTAAATGCAGGATATCAGTTGTTTGAAAGTAGTAAATCACAAGCTCTTATTCCTAATAATGGAGATATTATTCCAAATGATTTAGGTTCT
>JABHUT010000183.1 GCA_018658685.1 Alphaproteobacteria bacterium | reverse complement strand
GACATTACTTTTGGCTCAGGAATAAAGCAAGTTGGCTTTATATCACATATTTTTTCAATATAAGCCCTCCATTTAATTAACACACTCAATCTTCCGTATTGTTTAGAGTTTACTTCCGCTAACATTCTATCGGCCACTTCTTTTTGTACAGTCAGGGTTAAGGTTTCCCATTTAACAGGCTGATTTTTTTCAATCAATGATGTAATGAAAGGAACCGATATATTGTAAGGTAGATTGGATACAATAGAATAACTATCTTTCATTAAATCATCTAAATTAACTTTTAATATATCTTGAATTATAAAATTAAATTTTAATGGATAGTCTTCTTTTATCTTATTTAGAATTGGTAAAAATGACTCATCTGTTTCTATCGCTAAAACGTTTTTTGGTTTTTCATCTAAAAGAATCTTTGTCATCAACCCTGGGCCTGGGCCTACTTCTAAGATATTTTTATTTTTAGAATTAGATGCTTTAACTATTTGTTTAATTATATTTTTATCATGAAGAAAGTTTTGTCCAAATCTTTTTTTTGCACTTATATTATTGTCTAAAAGAGTTTTCCCTAGAGTTTCATTGACTCTACTTCCCATAAGATTGCCTATTTTTTGCTATTACTTTTGCTTGCTTTATAGAGGATATAAGGCTGGTTGGGTTAGCAATATTTTTTCCAGAAATATTAAATGCTGTTCCGTGATCTGGAGATGTTCTTATAAATGATAGCCCTGCGGTAAAATTTATACCATTAAAAAAGTCTAATGTTTTGATTGGGATTAAAGCCTGGTCATGAAACATACATAATCTAGCATTATATTCATTTAGATTTTCTTTATTAAAAAGGGTATCTGCAGGTAAAGGACCAATTACAGTAATATTATCTTTTCTTAACTGTTTTACGGCCGGAATAATAATATCAATTTCCTCTCTACCAATTTTTCCCTCCTCACCAGCATGAGGGTTTAAGGATGATATTGCTATTTTAGGGGAACTCACTTTAAAATCTTTAATAAGGCTATCATTAAGGATATTAATTTTTTTTATAATTAAAGATTTATTTAAAGATTCTGATATTTTTTTTATAGGTATGTGAGTGGTTACGGTTGCTACTTTAAGTTTTTTATTCATTAAAATCATAAGTGGTTCTGAGTTATCTTTGTATGACAGATACTCAGTATGACCTGGAAATTTAAAACCATCTTCAATAAGATTTTTTTTATAAATAGGAAGTGTTACTATTCCTGAAATTTTTTTATTTTTTGCAAAATAAATTGCTTTGTCAATTGATTCAATAATAGCATTATTATTTCTTTTATTTGGTTTTCCGAGCTTAAAAATCACCTTTTTTTTAGTTGGAAATATATTTATATAATTTTCTTTTGTATCTAAATTTTCATCGAGAATATTAATTGGCACATTTTTATTAAAAAATTTTAAGGATTTTTCAATCCAAGAAGGATCACATATTATAAAGTTTTTAATTTTATTTACTTCTTTGATTGCCTTTAAAAAAATTTCGCTATTAATTCCTCCGGGTTCCCCCATTGTAATAGCTAAAGGCAAATCACTAAATTTTCTATCTATACTCAATGACTGCATCACGTCTTAAATCTCGTAAATGCCTTCGAGACATCATACCCATTTTTTGAGAATAAATATTATCCTCAATAGCATCTCTATTAACCTGAACGCCAACATCATCTTTTCTATCACAAATTAATATTATATCTAAGTTATCATCTGAATAACGAGGCAAGAGGGCATTTCCAGCATTCTTTTCTAAAAGTTCATTGTGAAGTTCAACTGGAAGTTCTTGAAGAAGCCTATCTCCAATAACATTTATTTTTTTTTGATTATAACCTTCTAAAAGAGATTCCAATCTTTTGCATGATACAAAATTTTTAGAAAATTCAAGCGCAGAGTCCTCATCTTCCTTTGAGAAACTTACAGATGTTAGGTTATATTTATTTCTCATAGGATTCTTACCCCCTTCTTCTGCTCTTCCATTTACCTTTATGATATAATATCCATTAACTGTTTTTATAGGTTCAGAAATAGAGTTAGTTGAAAGATTCTTTATTCCATTAATAATTTCTTTATCAAGCTGACCTTCAACCACCCAACCTATATAACCGCCTTGTCCTGAAGATGCTGATTGACTAAATTGCTGTGCAACAGGTTCAAAAGATATATCATTTTTTAGTTGTTCAACTAATTTGGTTGCTAAATCATTGGACTCTTTTTCTTCCTTTTCATCTTCAAATCCCAAAAAAATCTCTGAAATGTCATATTGCACTTTATTAATACTATCCATTGTTCTTTCATAGACTATATTAATTTCTTCATCGCTAATATTTATATAAGAACCAAATCTTCCTCTAACTATCTTATTCCAAAGAAGTTCAGATTTGATTTGATCTATTAACGTATCAACATTAACACCTTGACTTGTTATGTTTTCAATAATGCCTTCAGCAGTAGTTTGATTTCCTTGTGCTATTCTATCAAGTGTCATTTGAATTTCTTCTTGAGATTCTGGCACTTCTAATTTTGAGGCTTCTTGAAGCTGAATTCTTTCATTTATTAAAGCCTTAATTGATTGATCCTCAATCCTTTTAAGATTTTCTTCTGTAGCCGGTATACCCGATGTTACTAGTATAAGCTTTATTCTTTGATTTACATCATATCTTGAAATCACTTCATCATTAACTATTACAGAAATAGCTTGAATATTTTGGGCAAGAATCTCGCTGTTAAACAAACAAGAAGTAAGAGCTATGAATGCTATTAATATATATTTATATTTTTTCATAATATTTAAAATAATTAAGCTATTTAAAAACAATTTTAGTTTTCCCATAATTTTGATATACGATCCGAACTATCTAACGTTCCGCCGCCAAAAGTAAATACATTAAATTTAATCATAAATG
>JABHUT010000182.1 GCA_018658685.1 Alphaproteobacteria bacterium | reverse complement strand
TAAGTTATTTATTATTCCTTCAAATGGCTTGTTTGTTTTAAATGTTCTAGATCCATCATCATAATTGAAAATAATTTTCTCATCCCCTGAGCCATCAAGAATAATATTTTGATATTTTAAAGGTAAATCCGACCACTTGCAGTCAATCGAAAAACTATAATGCTCCGAGATAGCCATTAACGTTTGCAAATAAAATGGAGATGGTGATGATGTTCTTGACCAAGGGGCAATTGCTCCATTCCTTATGCTAAGATCATTATTTGGAATAACAAGATCTCTATCAATAAAATATTCCGTCCCTAATCCATCACAATTTTGACATGCTCCAACTGGATTATTAAAAGAAAATAATCTTGGTTCTATTTCTTCAATTGTAAATCCTGATTCAGGACAAGAATAATTCGCTGAATATAAAATTCTTTTTTCTTTATTTTCTCCACTAGCTATTTCAATTGCTGCTAAACCATCAGCTAATTGAAGGGCAGTTTCAAAGCTATCAGCTAGTCTGTTTCCTAATTTTTCATCAATTACTATCCTATCAACAACAACATCAATATTATGCTTAATATTTTTCTCTAAATTTGGGATATTATCCAATTCAAAGAATTCACCATCAATTTTAACTCTTTGGAAACCTTTTTTTAATAAATTGGAAAATTCTTTTCTATATTCTCCTTTTCTACCTCTAACTATAGGTGCTAATAGATATGCCTTTGTTCCTTCTTTAAGTTTTTTAACCTGGTCGACCATTTGTGTAACAGTTTGACTTGTTATTGGTAAACCTGTTGCAGGGGAGTGAGGCACACCAATTCTAGCAAACAATAACCTTAAATAATCATAAACTTCAGTAACTGTTCCAACTGTAGATCTTGGATTTTTTGATGTTGTCTTTTGTTCTATTGCTATAGCTGGAGAAAGACCATCAATTTGATCTAAGTCTGGCTTTTGCATCATCTCAAGGAATTGTCGTGCGTATGCAGATAAGCTCTCCACGTATCTTCTTTGTCCTTCCGCATATATAGTATCAAATGCTAAGGATGATTTTCCGGAACCAGAAAGTCCAGTTATTACAGTTATGCTATCTTTTGGAATACTTACATCAATATCTTTTAAATTATGTTCACGAGCCCCCTTAACATTAATATATTTTTTAGTCGCATTTATTTCTTTTTTAGATGACATTGTGAGTCCTGGAATTTTAAGTATAAATTATAATCAAGAAAGGTTATATCATAGTGCTATAACCTAGGAAGAGTTTTTTATATATATTATAAATATTGGAGTTTTTTATGTCAGGAAGTTTAAATAAAGTTTTACTTATAGGTAACCTTGGAAATGATCCAGAGGTTAGAAGTACTCAGGACGGGAGGTCTTTGTGTACTTTTTCAATTGCTACATCAGAAAGCTGGAAAGATAAAAACTCTGGTGAAAGAAGGGATAAGACTGAATGGCACCGTGTTGTTATTTTTAACGAAGGTTTAGTTAGAATCGCTGAGCAATATTTAAAAAAAGGATCAAAAGTATACCTTGAAGGTCAATTGCAAACTAGAAAATGGGAAGATAAAGACGGTATTGAAAAATATACAACAGAAGTCGTACTTCAAAACTTTAATGGAAATCTAACAATGTTGGGTGGTAGATCAGATAATTCAGTAAGTGATTTTTCTTCAAATGAGGGTCAAAATAATACTACCTCAATAAGCACTGACATGGATGATGATATTCCATTCTAAACTATTGTTTTATATAAGTAATTTTTAATATATAATACTTAATATTTATTGATATAACTGACTTAAGATGATAAAATCTGTTTATTATTTTTTTTAATAACGATTCGTTTTTTTGTTATTAAATAACTAGGACCTTAATGTCAGAAATAATTGATGATAATCCAGATATATCTAATATAAATTTAGATAAAGAAATGCGTCAATCTTATCTTGATTATGCTATGAGCGTCATAGTCTCAAGAGCTCTTCCTGATGCAAGGGATGGTCTAAAACCGGTTCATAGAAGAATACTTTATGCAATGTATGAAAGTAATTATGAGTGGAATAAACCCTACAGAAAATCCGCACGTGTAGTCGGTGAGGTTATTGGTAAATACCATCCGCATGGTGACCAAAGTATATATGATGCACTAGTTAGAATGGCTCAACCTTTTTCAATGCACTTACCTCTTGTTCAAGGACAAGGAAATTTTGGATCTGTTGATGGTGACCCACCTGCTGCAATGAGGTATACTGAAGTTCGTATGGAAAAGGTCAGTCAGCATTTACTTGCAGACTTGGATAAAGGTACAGTTGATTTTCAAGATAACTACGATAATTCTGAATCAGAACCAATAGTTCTTCCCGCTGAATATCCAAATCTTTTGGTCAATGGTGCCGGAGGTATAGCTGTTGGTATGGCAACAAATATTCCTCCACATAACCTTGGTGAAGTAACAGATGCATGTTTAATGCTTCTTGAAAATCCTGAAACCTCAATTGATGAATTAATTAATATTATACCTGGGCCAGATTTTCCGACTGGCGGAATCATTCTTGGTCACTCAGGTGCAAGAAGCGCATACACAACTGGAAAAGGGTCTATTGTTATGAGAGGAAAGGTATCTATTGAAGACCTTCCAAAAGATAAGCAGGCAATTATTGTTACAGAAATTCCTTATCAGTTAAATAAAGTATCTTTAATAGAAAAAATTGCTGAATTAGTAAGGGATAAGGTCATTGATGGTATTACTGATTTAAGGGATGAAAGCGATCGTAATGGTATGAGGATTTATATCGAGCTCCGTAGAGATGCTGTTGCTGAAATTATCCTTAATCAACTTTATAGATATACACAATTACAAACATCATTTGGAGCTAATACAGTTGCTCTTGATAGAGGCAATCCTAAGACATTGAATTTAAAAGAGTTAATTGAGTGTTTCCTTGATTTTCGTGAAGAAATTGTAACTAGAAGAATTAAGTTCCTTTTAAATAAAGCAAGAGATAGGGCTCATATTCTTGTTGGTTTAGCAATTGCTGTTTCAAACATTGATGAAATAATAAAACTAATTAGAGCCTCAAAAAGCCCTTCAGAAGCTAAAGAACAGCTAATGAATAGAGAATGGCCTGCAAAAGAGGTACAGCCTCTTATAGAGCTTATTGACGATCCAAGGCATGGTATTTCAAAAAAAGGATTATGTACATTTTCAGAAGAGCAAGCTAAAGCAATTTTAGAACTAAGACTTCAAAGGTTAACTGCTATAG
>JABHUT010000181.1 GCA_018658685.1 Alphaproteobacteria bacterium | reverse complement strand
TATTTTAAAGGTAAATTTATATAATTTTATTATATACATGATTTCTATCTAACCATTAGTTTTTTTGCAACTTCAGAAGCAATTTTAGCACAATTCTCATCATTTCCTCCGCTATCACCAGAGACACCGACCCCACCTACATGAGTACCATCATCCAAGATAATAGGAAAACCACCCTTCAACAATATAACTCCCGGTAGTGTTAAGATACCGTTATTTGCAGAATCTCCTTCAAAGGCCATATCTCTTAATTCCGCTGTAGAATATGGTAACCCGGCAGATGTTTTCCCTTTTAGTCTCGAGATTTCTTCTGAGGCTGGATATGTACCATCCATAGATGCGTAGTATTTTAATGAACCTGGGGATTCGTATATTGCAATATTTACCTTCCAACCCTTTTCTTTTGCTAAACTTATGCATGAATTAGCCATTTTTGAAGCTGTATCAAGTGTTAGAATCGGTTTTGTAGTGATTTTGGCATTCGTACTGATTGAAATTAGTATAATTATAAAAAAAGATAATATTTTATTCATTTAATTTCCCCAAAGTTATAAATATGTTTATATTTGAGACTATAAATTTAAATATAACAACAATAAAAATAATAGAGGTTGAAATGAGTATTCAAACAGCGGCTACTAAACTACTTTTTAAATTACCTAAGCCTATTTTAAACAAAATTATGAGGTCTATACCTCAAAGTAATAAAAGCAATAGTGATAAAGAAAAACCTTGGCACTTAAAAGGTAATTGGGCACCTGTAAAAGATGAGATTGTTATTGAAAATTTGAAGATTAAAGGAGAAATTCCCAAAGAAATTAGTGGAATGTATTTAAGAAACGGAATGAACCCAGTTTCTGGTTACAGCGATCACTGGTTTTTCGGTAATGGTATGCTTCATGGAGTAAAAATAAACGATGGAAAGGCTTCTTACATGAATAAGTATGTGAGAACTCCATATTTTGAAGAAGATATGGGTATGATGGAGGGCTCGTTTGATTTAAAGGCTTCTCCTGCCAATACTCATGTAATTAGACATGCAGGCAAAATTTTGACACTTGAAGAAGCTCATCTTCCCTGGACTGTTGATGAAGATTTAAATACTATTGATTCCTATGATTTTAATGGAAAATTAAATGGACCAATGACAGCACACCCCAGAGTTTGCCCCGAAACAGGAGAATTATTATTTTTTGGGTATCAGATGATGCAAAAACCTTACTTAACATACCATCGAGTATCAAAGGAGGGGGAATTAGTTCAGTCAGAAGAGATTGATATACCAAAACCTGTTATGATGCATGATTGGAACATAACAAGAAATTACGTAATTTTTATGGATCTTCCATTGGTATTTGACCTTGACGATGCTGTTAGTGGCTCTGATCCATTTGGGTTTAAACCAGAGTGCGGTGCTAGATTAGGGGTTATGCCAAGAAATGGATCAAATTCTGACATAAAGTGGATTGAAATCAATCCGTGTTTTGTTTTTCATCCAATGAATGCTTATGAAGAGAATGAAAAAATTATACTTCATGTTTGTAGGCAAAACAAAGCAATGGTTGGAGGTATGGATGAAATTTATGGTGGAGAAGATACAACAGGTAAAATCTGGAAGTGGACTATTAATTTAACATCAGGAACTTGCTCTGAAGAACAAATTGATGACAGACCTTGTGATTTTGCTAGAGTAGATGACAGGTTGGTTGGACTTAAAGCAAAGAATGGTTATGCAATGGCTCTTAATGAAAAAGCAGAAACTCTTACATTCGATCAGTATCTGTATAAATTTGATCTAGAAAACAATAAACGCTTTGATCATAATTTGGGTGATAATGTTTTTGGCGGCGAACCAGTTTTTGTCCCTAAAAGTGGAAGCTTATCAGAGGATGATGGTTGGGTTATGGCAATTGTTTATGATGCTAATATTGATAAATCAAAATTAATTATTGTAGATACTGAAAATTTTGATAAAAAACCTGTAGGAGAAATTATTTTACCACAGAGAGTACCATTTGGAGCACATGGCAGCTGGCTA
>JABHUT010000180.1 GCA_018658685.1 Alphaproteobacteria bacterium | reverse complement strand
GTTTGATCTAAATTATTAGTATCATCTTTATTTAAAAAGATATTCTTAACATAGCCATTACTTTTAGAATTTTTAATACGAACTCTATATCCAATTTGACCTTCAGAAGTCCCACTTAAAACTGCGCTTATATTCCTTCCACCATATTCTGAAATTAACGCCTCTATTTGAGAATAAAAATCTTTTGTTGGATTATTGCTTACCATATTAACTAAGCCTGCAAGAGCATTTGCTCCATATAATGTTCCTTGAGGACCTCTTAATATTTCAACTTGTTTAATATCAAAAGTTGATGCCCCTAAAGCAATACCAGTAAAATCTATACCATCAATAATAACGCCAACAGAATAGTTAACTGGTTCAGTAAACTCACTTCTTTCACCAATACCTCTAATTTGGTAAAATTTTCCCCTTGATGCACCAGTTGAATAGTTTACGTTTGGCGTCATAAATAATAAATCTTCTAAATGATTAGCATTCCTTTGATTGATATCATCAGAGCTTAATATAGAAACGCTCAAAGGGAGGTTAAATGGGTTATCATGATTAAATTCAGCAGTTACAACAATCTCGTCTATTACTTTGAAAGGTTGAGTTTCATCAGCCAAAACATCAAAACAATTTAAAAATAAAAAGAAAGCAAACAAAAAATATTTCATTAAAAAAACTCCTACTAAATTAATAAGCAGAAACGATTATTGATGAGGCGGTAGAGAAAAAATCCATTCCTACGCCGGCATTAACCGGATCAGGTTCAAAGGGACAGGTAATTTCCATCTCAGCCTTAAGGCACCCCTTGGACAAAGAGATTGTTACAACTATTCAAAAAAACTTACAAGTAATTTTTAATCTTCAAAAGGGTCTTTAACCAGAATGGTATCTTCTCTTTCCGGACTAGTGGATAGAAGTGACACTGAACATCCAATAAGTTCTTCTAGTCTTTTAACATACTTTATTGCTTCGGCAGGAAGGTCGTTCCAGCTTCTTGCTCCATAAGTTGTTTCGCTCCAACCCTTTACATCTTCATATATTGGCACAACTTTGAATTGATCCTCTGAAGCAATAGGAAGGTAATCTATTTTTTCTCCATTCAACTCATAACTAGTGCATATTTTTATAGTTTCAAAACCATCAAGAACATCAAGCTTTGTAAGAGCAATTCCATCTATTCCGCCAACTTCTATGGCATGCCTTACCATTACAGCATCAATCCATCCACACCTTCTTTTTCTTCCGGTATTTGTTCCAAACTCATGTCCTTTTTTTCCTAACTCTTCACCAACCTCATTTTCTTGTTCTGTAGGAAAAGGCCCTTCACCAACTCTAGTTGTATAAGCTTTAGTTATTCCTAAAACAAAGTTTAAAGCCTTTATGTTTTGTCCAACCCCAGAAAGTGCTGTTGGAGAAATTGTGTTAGACGATGTTACAAAAGGGTATGTTCCATGATCAATATCAAGCATTACCCCTTGAGCACCCTCAAACAAAATTCTTTTTCCTGCCTTTCTAGCATCTGATAAAATAGATGAAACTCTTGCTTTATAAGGAAGAATTTGATCAGAAATAGTTATCAACTCATCAAGAACATTTTTAGGATTAAGTTCTTCATAACCCATTCCTCTCAAAATAATATTGTGATGATCAACTAATCTTTTAACTTTCCCTGATAAAGTTTCTTTATTAGCAAGATCAGCCAGTCGAATAGACCTCCGCCCTACTTTATCCTCGTAAGCTGGTCCTATACCTCTTTTAGTTGTTCCAATTTTAACATTATCATTACTACCCTCTCTCAAAGAATCAAGACTCTGATGGAGCGGTAAAATTAATGTTGCATTTTCTGCTATTTTTAAGCTGTCTGGTGTCACCTTTATTCCTAGATCTGTAATATACTTAATTTCCTTAGATAAAGCCCACGGATCAATAACAACTCCATTTCCTATTACTGAAAGTTTACCGCCTCTTACTATTCCTGATGGTAATAAAGCTAATTTATAGGTTACACCATCAATAACTAATGTATGACCAGCGTTATGACCTCCTTGGAACCTAACTACAACGTCAGATCTATTGGAAAGCCAGTCAACTATTTTTCCCTTTCCTTCGTCACCCCATTGTGAGCCGATAACAGCAACATTAGCCATTTTGTTTACCTTATTAAATAATATTAAAATTTAGACTCTTAACTTGAACTACAGAATCAAGTTTTTCAACTTCTTTTATGACATTTTCATTCACAGCCTTATCAACTCCTATTAGAGCTATTGCATCCTTTAAAGGACCCGTTCTTCCAAGATTAAAGCTTGCTATATTAATTTTTTCATCACCTAGAATATTACCTAAACTGCCAATTAAACCAGGTACATCTTTATTTGTTACGTAAAGCATATTTGGCATAAGGCCGGCCTCTAAATTAATACCATTAATTTGAACAATCCTAGGTTGGCCATCAGAAAAAATAGTTCCTCCAATTGAGAATTTTTCTTTTTTAGAGACTAGGTTTATTCGAATATAACTTTCATAGGCGCTATGTTCATCTTTTTTTGTTTCAGTAATCGCAATACCTTTATCGCGAGCAATGGTTGGTGCGCTAACCATATTTATATCAGGTAAAGTTGAGCTAAGTACTCCTGCTACGGCAGCAGACGTTATTGGCGCACAATTATAATCTGAAACATCACCAACATAATCAATTGCTATCTCATCAAAGTTTAAAGGCATTAATTGACCGGCAAATAACCCTAATTGCTCAGATACCTTTACAAAAGGTTTTAAAATAGGAGCTTCGCTAGCTGAAATTGATGGCATATTAATCGCATTAGAAACTGCTCCAGTTAATAAAAAATCGGACATTTGATCAGCCACTTGTAAAGCAACATTCTCTTGAGCCTCTAATGTAGATGCCCCTAAGTGCGGTGTACATATAACATTCTCCATACCAAAAAAAATACTTTCTTTTGCTGGTTCAACCTCATACACATCAACAGCAGCCCCGGCTACCTTGCCTGAATCCAAGCTATCTTTTAAATCCTTTTCGTTAATAAGACCCCCTCTTGCACAATTAATTATAAAAACACCGTCTCTACAATCATTAAGGGACTTGCTGTTAATAATATTTGCAGTTTGGTCAGTTAAAGGAACATGAAGTGTAATTATATCACTTAAATTCAATAATTCATCTAATTCAACTTTCTTGACTTTTATTTCCAAAGCTTTTTCTTCAGTTAAAAATGGGTCATAAGCAATAACCTTCATCTTCAGACCTAAAGCGCGATCAGCTACAATTGAACCAATATTTCCACATCCAATAATGCCAATAGTTTTTCCTGTAATTTCAGTACCCATGTACTTCGATTTCTCCCAACTACCAAGGTGAGTTGATTGATTTGCTTGAGGGATATTTCTTACTAGAGACATTGTCATAGAAATAGCATGTTCAGCAGTTGTTATTGCATTACCAAAAGGTGTATTCATAACTGCGATACCTTTGGATGTTGCAAAAGGTATATCAACATTATCAACGCCAATCCCAGCTCTTCCTATAACCTTTAGATTATCAGAAGCTTGAAGAACTTTTTCTGTTACTTTTGTAGACGAACGAATTGCCAGACCATCATACTGGTCAATTATCTTTATAAGATCATCTCGATCAAGCCCTGTTATAACATCAACATCTATTCCTCGATCAAGAAAAATTTTTTCTGCTTTAGGGCTTAATTTATCTGATATTAAAACTTTAGGCATAATAGCTCCTATTTTCCAATTATCTCATTAAATGCTTGATTATAAGCCCAATCTATCCAGGGTAGTAAAGCACTTACATCAGTTGGCTCAACTGTGGCACCAGTCCAAATTCTTAAACCTGGGGGAGCACTTCGATGATTAACTATATCAAGCGCAACACCTTCACGTTCAAGTAAGACGCCAATTTCTTTTGCAAGATTTCGTTGAGCATCCTCATCCAGATTAATAACTCTATTATCTTTAAATTTTAAACATACTGATGTATTTGATCTATTGATTGTTTCCTGACATAAAAAATCAATAGAGCTTGAATCACTGACCCAAGCATTAATAAAATCAAAACTATCATTGGCTCTTTTTATACAAGCCTTAAGACCACCAATTTCACCAACCCAATTTAATGCATCTAAATAATCTTCCACACACAGCATTGAAGGAGTATTGAGTGTCTCACCTTTAAACACCCCTTCTATAACCTTATTAGATTTTGTTAATCTAAAAATCTTTGGTATTGGCCAGCTTGGGGAAAATTTCTCAAGATGCTCTATAGCTTTTGGACTTAAAACAATTATTCCATGAGCCGCTTCTCCGCCAAGAACTTTTTGCCAACTAAAAGTAACAACATCAAGTTTTTCCCATTCAACGTTTTGAGCAAAAACGGCAGATGTAGCATCACATAAAACTAAACCTTCTCGTTTTGAGGGGATCCAATTTGCATTCGGAACTCTTACTCCTGAAGTAGTTCCATTCCATGTAAAAATTACATCATTATTAAAATTTACTTTTGAAAGATCTGGTATTTTTCCAAAATCTGCAACATGCGTATTTGAATCTTTTATTTTTAATTGCTCAAGTATATCCTTTTTCCAGTCATTACCAAAAACCTCCCAAGCTAAAATTTCAACAGGTCTTGAGCCAAGAAGATTCCACATCGCCATTTCTATTGCGCCAGTATCGGAACCCGCTACTATACCTACCTTATAGCCTTTTGGAATCCTCAAAAGATCAATTGTTTGACTTATAGAATTTTGGAGTTTTTCTTTACCAAGTTTACTTCTGTGACTTCGACCTAATAAAGCGTCATTAAGTGAGTTTACACTCCAACCCGGTCTTTTGGTACATGGCCCAGATGAAAAATTAATACATGCTGGCTTAGTATTTGGTTTTATATCATTCATTTTAATCTATCCTTGCAGATAGTTGCCCCCCGTTGGGGAGGGGTAACCCAATTAAGGAGATATAATTTAATAAAGTTTTAGTCAAACTAAAACTGATAAAATTTTTAGGTTAGTTTTTTTTATTAATTAAAGACTTTATTGAATCGCCTATTTGATTAGCAGCCTTATTAGCTAATTCGACCTCTAAGCATTCAACCATAATTCTTACTATCGGTTCAGTACCACTTTTTCTAACTATAATTCTTCCAGAGCCTCCTAAAATATTCTCTTGCTCTTTTATAATATTTTGAACATTTTTATCAGTTAATGGATCCTCTCCATTTATTGGGATAGTAATATTTTTTTGAGGATACAGTTTAAATAAATTTACAATTTCGCTTATCGGCCTTTGATCAGAACACATTATTGAAAGAATCTGAAGAGCAGCAATAAGACCATCTCCTGTTTTTCCAAAATTACTCATAACAATGTGCCCAGAAGGCTCACCACCAATATTAGAATTATTTTCTCTCATACATTCTACTAAGTATCGATCTCCAACACTCGTTCTGATTAAATCTAAATTAATTTCAGATAAATATTTTTCTAAAGCCATATTTGCCATAATTGTAGATATTATTGACTTATTATTTAAAAGTTCTTTTTCTTTCATATTTTTAACAATTAGAGCAAATAACAAGTTTCCATCTATCTCATCACCCTTCTCGTCAATAATAACTATTCTGTCAGCATCGCCGTCTAAGGCAATTCCAATATCAGCATTTTCTTTTATAACTTTTGCTTTTAAATTATCAGTACTTGTTGAACCGCAATTAAAATTAATGTTTTTACCATTGGGTTGATTTCCAATAACTATAACATTTGCCCCAAGCTCCCAAAAAGTCTCAGGTGCGACTTTGTATGATGCTCCGTTTGCACAATCTAAAACAATTTTAATATTCTCAAGGGTCTTATCTTTTGGGAAAGATCTCTTTGCATACTCGATGTACCTTGCCTGAGCATCATCTATTCTTTTTGCTTTTCCTATATACTTAGATTTTGGAAACTTTAGAAGATCATCAGAAAGAATTAATTTTTCAATCTCAAGTTCATTTTCATCAGAAAGCTTATATCCATCAGGTCCAAATAATTTAAAACCATTATCCTCATAAGTATTATGAGAGGCAGTTATCATTACACCTAAATCAGCCCTTAGAGCCTGAGTAAGATAAGCAACAGCTGGAGTTGGTAACGGACCAAATAAAAAAACATCCATTCCTACAGAAGTAAAACCGGATGTTAAGGCTGTTTCAAGCATATATCCCGAAACTCTAGTATCTTTTCCAATAACAACTCTATGAATATGTGGCCCTCGAGTAAAAACTTTTCCTGCCGCAATACCTAATTTTAAGGCAGTTTCAGCAGTTAGAAAAGATTCATTTACTGTACCTCTTATTCCATCGGTACCAAAAAATTTTTTAATCACCTATTCCCCCATTAGGTTGGACTAAGGTTATGTACCTTGAAGGCCTGGCTCTGTCTTTGGAGCGCTCTTATTTCCAGTTTTGGGAACAGATCCTGATAAAGTTGTAGTTCCAGTATCATCATCTGAAGGATTTTCTCGAATAGGCTCAATTCCTTTTAGAAGATTTATAATTTCATCACCAGTTAATGTCTCATAATCAAGCAATCCATTTGCATAATATCTAAATCTTTTCTTTTTTTCTTT
>JABHUT010000179.1 GCA_018658685.1 Alphaproteobacteria bacterium | reverse complement strand
TATTTATGGGAGTGGGGACACAGATTGTTGGCTCGTTTGGTTGGTTTAGTTTGTGTGGTTCCTTTTTTAATTTTTTGGAGTATGAAAAAATTATCTAAGAGTATTATTAGAAGATCAATACTAATTACTATTTTAATTGGTATCCAAGGTTATATTGGTTGGTATATGGTTCAAAGTGGCCTTACCGAAAGAGTTGATGTTAGTCAATACAGGCTAACTGTTCACTTGTGTATGGCTTTTATTATTATTTACAATACCTTAATGCTTTTATTTGAAGTATCAAACATACAGTTATCTAAAAAAGATGGCCTAAGGCCTTTGTGGTCTTTAATGTTCTTAATTATAGTATTTGTGCAAATTTTTTCAGGTGGCTTAATGTCCGGTTTGGATGCTGGGTTAATTTATCCAACTTGGCCTTTTATGGGCTTAAGCATTGTTCCTTCAGATTATTGGATTCCAAGCATAGAAGTACTCAATCTATTTGAAAATAGATCAAATGTTCAATTTAATCATAGAACCCTTGGCTACATTGTTTTTATTACTGGTTTAGTAAATGTTTATTTTTCAAGGAAAAATGAATTTATTCTTAAGGTTTCTTTGCTGATACTGCTTTTAATATTTATTCAAATAGTCCTAGGTATTTTTACAATTATATTAATGGTCCCATGGCAAACGGCCATTCTTCATCAGTTTTTTTCTTTACTAGTATTTTCATTTGTTGTGTTCTCGTTGTATTTATCCAGGCAAGGTAAATAATTACCTATAGATAAATTATTGATTTATATAATAAATATTAATCAATTGACATAAATACTATAAATATATAGAAGTTTTTGAATTAACAAAATAAAGATAATAGATATGAAAACAACAGTTTCTACTAAACATACAGAAATAACAAAGAAATGGATTCTAATCGACGCTACTGACCTTGTTGTCGGTAGATTAGCTGCTTTTGTTGCGAATAGATTGAGGGGCAAACATTTACCTTCATTTACTCCTCATGTTGATGATGGAGATTTTGTAATCATTACTAATGCTGAAAAAATTCATTTTACTGGAAATAAGTTTCTAGATAAGAAATATTATAAGCACACCGGCTTCCCAGGCGGAATTAAATCTACAACTCCTGAAAAGATTCTAGCAGGAAAATTCCCCGAGAGAATAATCCAGAAAGCTGTAAGAAGAATGATGCCTTCAGGACCTTTGTCCAATACTCAATTTGGAAATTTGAAGGTATATGCTGGCTCAGAGCATCCTCATGAAGCTCAAAAACCCGAAGTAATTGATGTATCATCGTTAAATAACAAGAATGTGAAAAGATAATGGAAATAGAAATAGAAAATATTGAATCCTTAAAAGATATTTCAGAAACTGAAATTCAGATACCTCTGCCAGAAAAGAAGGTGGATGAGCTAGGAAGGGCTTATGCTACAGGAAAGAGAAAAAATGCTGTAGCACGCGTATGGTTAAAAGCTGGATCTGGAGTTATTAAAATTAATAATAAGGTTAGCGATGATTATTTTGCTAGGCCTGTTTTAAGAATGCTTATTAACCAACCTTTAGTAGCTGCGGATAGAGTCGATCAGTTTGATATTATTTGTTCTGTTACAGGTGGCGGCTTATCAGGTCAGGCTGGAGCTATTCGTCATGGAATTTCTAAGTGTTTGGTAAATTTTGAACCTGAAGTAAAAAAAGCACTTAAACCAGGAGGCTTTTTAACAAGAGATTCTCGTGTTGTAGAGCGTAAAAAATATGGTAGAGCCAAAGCTAGAAGAAGCTTTCAGTTCTCAAAGCGTTAATAGAAATTTTTATAATTTATTTAGAGCGCTTCTTAAAGCGCTCTTTTTTTGTCCAAAAATTAATAGTAAGGTAGTTTGAATGAGTGAGAAAAAATATAATATAGCTTTGCTGGGCGGAAGAGGTTATGTAGGTCAGGAAATTATCAAGCTCTTAAATAAGCATCCTGTTTTTAATCTTTCTATGGTTTTTTCCAAATCTCTTGCTGAAAAAAATGTTGAGGGATATATAAAAAATTCTAACCTAAAGTATACTAAGTTAAGTTTAGAATCATTATCTTTGCCTGATGTAGACATAGTGATTTGTGCATTAGGGAATGGTGAGTCATCAAGTTATATCGATCAAATTGAGAAAATAAATAATTCGATTATTATTATAGATATTGGCTCTGACTATAGATTTGATGATGAGTGGAGCTATAGTGTTCCTGAAATACATAACATTTTAAAAGGTACAAAAAGAATTAGCAATCCTGGTTGTTATGCGACAGCAATTCAGCTAACTATTGCCCCTTTGAAAGATTATATAAATTCAAAAGTTTCATGTGTTGGAATATCTGGCTATAGCGGTGCAGGCTCAACTCCTAATGATAAAAATAATCCTGAAATTTTAAGGAATAATATTTTACCATACTCTTTAACTAACCATACTCATGAAAAGGAAGTTAAAAGGCATTGTTATGAAAAAATTACCTTTTCACCGCATGTTGCGGAATTTTTTAGAGGTATTCTTGTTACATCGCATTTTTCGCTAGACCAAAAGACTTCAGAGTCAGAGGTTTATGAAATTTTTAAGGAATTTTATTTAGCTAAAAAATTAATAAAAGTTGATAAGAATCCACCTCTTATTTCCAATATTATAAATACTAACCTTGCTAGTATAGGAGGCTTTTCATTGGGCGACGATGGAAAGAGTTTGGTCGTATGCAGTGTAATTGATAATTTATTAAAAGGGGCTGCAACTCAGTGTATACAAAATTTAAATGCAGCATTTGGCATAGAGGACTCTTTATATCTTGAAGATACACATATTTAACTTTATTAGTTAATTATGAAATCAAACTTTCTTTTATTTATGATTGTTTTCCTGGTTACTAGTTGCGGAACAAGTGAGAGTATTAGGAGTAAATATCTTTATAGCGATAAGGTAAAAGAAGTACTAACTGATGAGGAATATTACAAATTAGATAAAGAGGCAAAATGGCCATCAGTCAATCGCAGTAATGTTTGCATTGTTAATGAAGGCGAAGATAATTTTAGCTTAGATATTAAAGAGGCTTTATCTAAAAAGTAATGATGTTAAAAATATGAGAGAATTAGAAAAGTTAGATAGACTACCTCCTTATGTTTTTACAGAGGTTAATAGAATTAAAGATTCTGCTAGAGCAAAAGGAAAGGATATTATCGATTTTGGTATGGGTAATCCTGATATACCAACACCAAAGCATATAGTTGATAAGCTTGTAGAAACAAGCTTAGACCCTAAAATGCATAGATATTCTGCATCTAGAGGTATCTCAGGCCTAAGAAAGGCAAATGCAAAATACTATGAAAGAAGATTTAATGTTAAATTAGATTATGACAAAGAAATTATCGCCACTATAGGCTCTAAAGAGGGTCTTGCAAATATGGCTCAAGTTCTAGCATCTGATGGTGATACTATTTTGGTTCCTAATCCCGCTTACCCAATCCATGCTTTTGGATTTATCATAAATGGAGCAAATTTAGTTCATTATAATGTGAATTCAGGTATTGATCTAATGACAGAAATTTCTTCAAAAGTAGAGGGCTCTAAAAAAGACATTAAGGCAATGATACTTAATTTTCCCTCTAATCCAACAGCAGAAATTTGTTCCTTGGATTTTTATAAAGAAATTGTTCCTTATGCAAAAAAGCATGACATTATTTTATTATCAGACTTAGCCTATGCAGAAATCTATTTTGATGAAAATGAGATTCCTGCCTCTATTCTCGAAGTTGAAGGAGCAAAGGATATTGCTGTTGAATTTACATCACTCTCCAAAAGTTTTTCAATGCCAGGCTGGAGAATGGGTTTTGCAGTAGGAAATGAGTATTTAATTTCTGCTTTAACTAGAATAAAATCTTATCTTGATTATGGTGCATTTACTCCTATTCAAGTTGCTTCAGCTGCAGCTTTAAATAGTGAAAAATCTATAATTGATGAAATTAGAAATGTTTATAAGGCAAGAAGAGATGTGCTTGTTGAGTCTTTTTCAAGATCAGGTTGGGATGTTCCTAGTCCAAAAGCAACAATGTTTGCTTGGTCCCCTTTGCCTGACAAATATAAAAATTTATCGTCTTTAGAGTTTTCAAAAATTCTTTTAGAAGAGGCTGATATTGCTGTATCACCTGGTATTGGTTTTGGAGAAAATGGCGAAGGTTTTGTTAGACTTTCAATGGTTGAAAATGAACAAAGAATTCGTCAGGCTGCTAGAAATTTAAAAAGGCTTCTTGATGAATGATCCTATTAAAATTGGTATTGCTGGCCTTGGAACTATTGGATCCGGTGTAATCAAGAATCTACTTAGAAACAAGAAAGAATTAGAAGATAAATACCACTTTAGATTTCAAATATCAGGTATTTCAGCGTTTAATAAAAATAAAGTCCGGTCTTTTGATGTCAATCAGTTTACTTGGTTCGATAATCCGATTGACCTAGCTAAAGATACTAGTATTGACCTGGTTATAGAATTAATTGGTGGTGAATCAGGAACTGCTTACGATTTGGCAATAGAGGCAATTAAGAATAAAAAAGGACTTATTACAGCTAATAAGGCTCTTATTTCGTCTCATGGAAAAGAACTTTCAGAACTCTCAAGCTCTAATAATTCTTTTATTGGTTACGAAGCTGCTGTAGCAGGAGGAATTCCAGTTATAAAAACTCTAAGGGGAGGACTTATCTTAGATAAAATTAATGGCATTTATGGAATTCTAAATGGCACTTCAAACTTTATACTTTCAAGAATGAGTGAGGCTGATAAAAGTTTTGAAGAAGCGCTCTTAGAGGCACAAAATCTAGGTTATGCTGAAGCTGATCCTTCTTTTGATATTAATGGACTTGACGCAGCACATAAACTCTCAATTATAAATTCTTTATGTTTTTCGGAATTTCCATCCCTCGAAGGTATTTCTGTTCAAGGTATTGAGAATATTTTAACTCTTGACCATAAATATGCTAATGAGTTTGGTTATAATATTAAATTAATTGGCTCTTCATCGAATATAGAAGGCAGTTTAAGAAAAGAAGTTTCTCCAACATTGGTTAAAATTAATAGCTCTTTAGGTTCTGTGTCTAATGTAAGTAATGTTGTTTGTATAAATACAGAATATAGTGGAACGTTAGTTCTGGAGGGAGAGGGCGCTGGAGAAGGTCCAACATCTTCATCAGTATTATCTGATGTTGTTGATTTTGCTCTAGATATTAAGCATCATCTTTTTAATAAGAAACATAACAAACTAACAGCTCCAGTTTCTAATAAAAATTTTATAGAGAGATGCTATTATCTTAGAGTTTTTTTAGCGGATCAAAAAGGAGCGATGTCGAACTTAACATCTATTTTAGGAAAGAATGGTATTTCAATCGATCAAGTAATTCAAAGGGGTGGTATTCATTTAAAAGATGAAAAAAATTTCACTCCTGTTATTATGCTAACACATCCGATTGATTCAGAATCAATTGACTCAGCTTTTTCTGAGTTGATAAATACTGATTTAATATCTATGGACCCAATTTTTCTACCAGTCCTTAAGGACAATTTATGAGGTTTTTTTATGAGCGATAATACTATAGATAGAATTTTAACTCTTGAGCTAGTAAGGGTAACTGAAAGAGCTGCTGTTGCATCATCTTTATTGGTTGGTAGGGGTGATGAAAAAGAAGCTGATCAAGCTGCTGTAGATGCCATGAGAAAAGAATTAAATAAGCTTGATATCCAAGGTGAGGTAGTTATTGGAGAGGGGGAGAGAGATGAGGCTCCAATGCTATATATTGGAGAAAAAGTTGGAACTGGGAAGGGTCCTGAAGTAGATATAGCCCTTGATCCACTTGAAGGCACAACTTTAACAGCAAAAGGTCAGGCAGATGCCCTAACCACTATTGCTATGGCTGAAAAAGGATCTCTTTTAAATGCAGCAGATGTTTATATGGATAAAATTGCTATAGGGCCAGGATGTCCTGATGATTTAGTTCATCTAGATGAAGATCCAGATGTAAACGTTAAGGCTTATAGTAAGGCTACAAAAAAACCCATTGAGTTAGTAACTGTATGTGTTCTTGATAGACCTCGTCATGGAGATATAATTGAAGCTATTCGATCATCAGGTGCCAGAGTTAAATTAATCCCTGACGGTGATATTGCTGGAGTAATTCATACAACAGATAAATCTACAGGTATTGATATCTATATGGGAATTGGCGGAGCTCCAGAGGGTGTTTTGGCAGCAGCAGCTCTTAAGTGTACAGGCGGTCAAATGCAAGCCAAATTGGTTTTGGAAGATCAAGAAAAAAAGGATCGTGCTACTAAGATGGGAATTGATGACTATAATAAAATATATAAATTAAATGATCTAGTTAACGGGGATGCATTATTTGCGGCTACCGGTGTAACAAGTGGTTCAATGCTCACAGGTATTGAAAATAATAATGGTTTATGGACCAATACTGTCGTTATGAGGTCATCCTCTGGAACAGTACGTTGGATTAAATCCCATCACACTAATAAAGAAAAATTTAATCTCGGCTAAAAATGCAAAAAGACATTTCTTTTATAGAAAATAGAGTATCTGCTAAAGGATCTCTATGGAAGAAAAGAGTATCTGATTCAAAAAATATATCACTACTAAAAAAAGATAATGATATTCCAGATCTTATTGCAACAATTCTTGCTGGCAGACATGTTGATACCGATGGTGTTAATGATTTTCTCTATCCAGAAGTTAATAAATTACTTAAAGATCCGAGCTGTTTATATGATCTCGATAATGGAATAGATTGTTTAATTGCTGCAATAAAAAATAATGAAATCATTGGAATATTAGGGGATTATGACGTTGATGGGGCTACATCTTCATCTATTTTAAAGTTATTTTTCGATCACTATCATATTAAATCTGAAATATATATCCCAGATAGACTCAAAGAGGGCTATGGGCCCAATAAATCTGCAATAGATGGTTTTTTAGATAAGGGTGTAAAAACTTTCATCACTGTAGATTGTGGTGCTACATCGATTGATGTTATGGATTATGCTGACAGTAAGTCTATGAAGGCAATTATAATTGATCATCATAAGGTTGATGAACCTTTACCAAAGTGTAGTGCTCATATAAATCCATCTAGAAAAGAGGATGACTCATTTCTTAATGACTTAGCAGCAGTTGGTCTAACCTTTATATTTATTGTCGGACTCAGAAGAGCAATAAGAGAATTGAGTTTATACCCAGATATTATTGAGCCAAGTTTAAAGCAATACCTGGATTTAGTAGCTTTAGGAACGGTTTGTGATGTTGTTCAGCTTAAAGGTTTAAATAGAGCCTTTGTTAAGGAGGGAATTGACGTAATTGCTAAAAAGCAAAGGCTTGGTATAGAGGGTTTAAGAGCTATTTCAAGCTCTAAAGATATAGGAGTGACTGAATTAGGTTTTCGAATTGGACCAAGAATTAATGCCGCTGGAAGAACTGGCGCATCAGATCTTGGTTTTAGGCTTCTTACATCCCAAAGTGATGACGAGGTAATGGCAATCTCTGAAAGATTAAACAACTTAAATCAGCAAAGACAAAATATTGAACAGACAGTTCTTTTTGAAGCGACAAATATTATTGAGGAAGATCTCGCTTCAAAAAAATTAAATTCAATACCAAATTCCATTGTTGTGAATGGTGAAGGTTGGCATTTGGGTGTTTTAGGAATAGTCGCTAGTAGATTAAAAGAAAAATATTATAGACCATCTTTTGTTGTTAGCACTAATAACGGTATTTCAACAGGTTCAGCACGTTCAGTTTCAGGAATTGATGTGGGTGAGTTAATAATTGATGCTGTTAATAGAGGAATTCTTAATTCTGGAGGAGGACACAAAATGGCGGGGGGCTTTAGTCTTGATTCTTCTAGGTTTGAGGAATTTAAAGAATTTTGCGAAAAAAAAATATTTGATAAAGCCGATGAAAGTACTTTGAAAAAAATAAACTTATATGACGATATTATAGATTCATCTATTATAAACATAGACTTATATGATTTAATTAAACTTGCATCCCCTTACGGTCAAGGCAATCCTGAGCCACAATTTATTATAAAAAATGCAAAAATTGATTATTGGTCTGAAGTTGGCACTGGTCATTTAAGGGTAAAGCTTTCTAATGCAAATTACGGTAGCATAGATGCAATAGCATTTGGTTCAAAAGGAACCCCTGTTGGCGACCTTATTATGAATCATTCCGGTGGATTATTTCATATTGCTGGAGTTATAAAAAAGAACGATTGGCAAGGCAATAAGGCTGTTCAATTTCATATTCGAGATCTGTTTACGGGATGACTTGATATTCTCTAATTAGACATATATACAGTTATGAAACTGTGGTCCCTTCGTCTATCGGTTAGGACGCCAGGTTTTCAACCTGGAAAGTGGGGTTCGATTCCCCTAGGGACTACCAGTTTTTTGTATTATAAGGGTAAAAGGGATTAAATGTTTATACAACTAGCAAAAGATCAAAAATTTTATGATAAGCTTTCTATTGGTATTTCGATAGCTTGTAT
>JABHUT010000178.1 GCA_018658685.1 Alphaproteobacteria bacterium | reverse complement strand
GTTTCATTTTTTTACTTTCTATTTCCTCTATTTGTCCTTATATGCCATCTTCAACCAATGAGTAAATGAAATTCAACAACATTAACTAAATTTAATTAAATAAATGACAAATATCACAAAAGAAATAATAGAAAATAAACTAGGAAAAATTATCCTCGATAATAAAAAAAGTCTTCCTGAGAGCAATATAATAGAGGGGATTAGCCATAAAGACGGGCACGTTCAAATTTCTCTATATGCGAATAAAGAAAACGAAGAAGAAATTGAAAAAATTAGCAAAATTGTTGAAAAAGAGCTTATTTCTATTCCAGGTATGTTAAGCGTAACAGCTGTTTTAACGAATGAACCCTCAAATGAAAAAAAATCATCTAAAATGCAACCTGTTAATAAAATTGAAGGTATAAAAAATATTATTGCAATTGCTAGCGGAAAAGGTGGTGTAGGGAAATCAACTATATCAATAAATATAGCTTCTGCATTTTCTTCAATAGGTAAAAAAGTTGGGATATTAGATGCAGATATTCATGGTCCCTCTGTACCTCATATGCTGGGGCTTAAGGGAAAGCCTGAAGTCAATAATAAGAAAAAAATAATACCCTTCGAATTTGGAGATATGAAAGTAATGTCGATAGGGTTTTTATTAAATGACGATCAGCCAGTTGTTTGGAGGGGGCCAATGGTTCACTCGGCTATTAAACAAATGGCAACTGATACCGACTGGGGTGAGCTAGACATTTTAATCATAGATATGCCACCAGGAACCGGTGATGCTCAAATTACTGTATCACAGCACCTTCCTTTAGATGGCGCAATAATAGTTTCAACCCCTCAGCCTGTTGCGTTAAATGATGCTATTAAAGCAATAGGAATGTTTAAAAAAGTTAATATTGATATAATTGGAATAATTGAAAATATGTCTTACTTGCTTCTCGGCGATGGAACAAAGGAAAATATTTTTGGGGAAAACGGAGCAAAGGAAATGTCTAAAAGACTTAACATTAAATTTATAAATGAAATTCCTTTGGATAAAAAAATAAGAGAAAGCTCTGACAACGGCATACCATTTGTTATAGCTTGCCCTGAAAGCCCAACAAAAGATATCTTTATATCTTCAGCCAAAGCAATTGAAAAAATATTAAACTAAAGCCTAAAAAGCCTTTTTTTCATAGACTACAAGTCGATGCATACAACTGTCACCTTCATCTTGAGTAAATTCATTTTTAGAAATCTCAATAAAGTTATCTAAATTAAAGTTAGGAAAAAAAACATCTCCTTTAGGTGAAGAGTCAACTTCAGTTAAATAAATTTTTTGTGTTTCACTAATAACTGATTCAAAAATATATTGACCTCCAATTACCATCACTTCATCGACCCCTCTTTTATCAGCACATTTTTCTCCAATAGATATCGCATCTTGAATATTATTACACATAATAGTACCGTCATAACTAATATCAGGGTTTCTACTAACAACAATATTATCCCTTCCGGGAAGAGCTCTACCAATTGAGTCAAATGTTTTTCTTCCCATTATCATTGGTTTGTTCATAGTTATTTCTTTAAAATTTGATAGGTCAGAAGGAAGATCCCAAGGCATTTTTCCATTACTGCCTATGACATTATTTCTAGCTACAGCAACTATTAGACTTATTTTTTTCATACTCTAAACCGCAATAGGTGCTGATATATGAGGATGTGAAGCATAACCTTCCAAAACAAAATCTTTATAATCAAAATCAAAGATTGAATCTGGATTGGAGGTTATATTCATCATAGGTAATTCTTTAAAATCTCTTCCTAATTGTTCTTTGGCTTGTTCAAAATGATTAGAATATAAGTGGGCATCACCAAAAGTATGAACAAAGTCTCCAGTATCAAGATTGGTTATTTTTGCAATCATCATAGTTAAAAGCGCATAGGAGGCTATATTAAAAGGTACTCCAAGGAAAATATCGGCTGAACGTTGATATAGTTGACAGGACAACTTACCATTTGAAACATAAAACTGAAAAAGACAATGACAAGGCGGAAGAGCCATTTTTTCAACATCTGCAGGATTCCATGCTGTTACAATTAACCTTCTCGAATCAGGGTTAGATTTAATTTGATTAATTAAAGTAGTTATTTGATCAATGGTTCCCCCGTTTTGTGTTGGCCAAGAACGCCATTGGTGACCATAAACAGGTCCTAGCTCTCCATCTTCATCAGCCCATTCATCCCAAATTCTAACGCCATTATCTTTCAAATATTTTATATTTGTCTCACCTTTTAAAAACCATAATAGTTCATAAATTATTGATTTTAAATGAACTTTTTTAGTTGTTAATAAGGGGAAACCGGCCTTAAGATCAAAGCGCATTTGGTGACCAAAGACTGAGCGAGTGCCAGTACCAGTTCTATCATCTTTGTCAGAACCATTTTCTAAAACGTGTTTTAATAAATTATGATATTGCTGCAAAAAAAACTCCGATTCTTTCTTTTAATTCTAAACTACTTTTTTGTCTCTTCAAATTTTAATTAATCGAATGTATAAAGAAAGTGCTGGTTTTCCAGATATAGTGATAAACGGTTGATGTAATAAACTATTCGGACCCGGGGGCGGTACCCGGCACCTCCACCATTTTATAATTTATGGGGGTGAAATAGGATCGACGAGAGCGTAAAGATCTTCTTTTTACTCGGCATTGTTCCGCCGTTATCGGGCTATTTTATAGAAGCAAAAAGCGACTATGCAGAGTATGCTCTCGCAGCTTAATGTGTGAGTAACTCAACTTAACTCCTAATTATTTGCATAATTAGGCGGGGTTTGAGGGGCACCTGGCAACAGAAGCTCCTTGTTTAATTCTGGGTGAATAAACCTTTTGGAGATAACAAGTGATAGATAAAAGAGAAGAAACTGATGCGTTTGGGAAAATAAGTGTTGCAAATGATAGGTATTGGGGAGCGCAAACTCAAAGGTCCTTAAAAAACTTTAAGATTGGAGGAGAGAAAATGCCTACTCCGCTTATAAGAGCTTTAGGAGTTGTTAAATTAGCCGCCTCATCAGTTAATAAGGATATGGGAATTCTTCCACCTAAAATTGCAAATGCTATTGGAAAAGCTGCTAGCGAAATTATAAAGGGTAAACTTGATGATCACTTTCCTCTAGTGGTATGGCAAACCGGTTCAGGAACTCAGTCAAATATGAACGCTAATGAGGTTATTTCTAACAGAGCAATTGAAATTCTTGGAGGAAAAATAGGATCGAAAACTCCAGTCCACCCAAATGATCATTGCAATCTATCCCAATCATCAAATGATACTTTTCCAACTGCAATGCATATTGCAGCGGCAATAGAGATTTCTAATAATCTTATTCCAGCTATGGAAAAATTATCACTATCATTAGAAAATAAATCAAAAGAATTTAATAAAATAATCAAAATCGGAAGAACTCATTTGCAAGATGCTACTCCTGTTACCTTAGGGCAAGAATTTTCAGGGTATTTTTCTCAAATAAATAACGGAATAGAGAGAATCAAAAAATCATCTAATGAGTTACTTTATCTCGCCCAGGGTGGAACTGCCGTTGGCACTGGACTGAATTCAAAAAAGGGGTTTGATAAAAAATTTGCTTTACAATGTAAAAAAATAACCGGTCTTCCTTTCAAAACATCACCAAATAAATTTGAAGCTCTAGCCACTCATGACACTATGGTCGAAGTGTCAGGAAGCCTGAATACTATAGCCGCATCACTTTTTAAAATTGCTAATGATATTAGATTATTAGGTTCTGGCCCAAGGTCTGGTTTAGGGGAAATTCAATTACCAGAAAATGAACCTGGTTCATCTATCATGCCTGGAAAGGTTAACCCCACTCAATGCGAAGCAATGACAATGTTATGTCTTCAGGTCATGGGAAATCACTCAACAATAACCATGTCAGGAAGTCAGGGCCATTTTGAATTAAATGTTTTCAAACCAGTAATAGCTTATAATATTCTTCAATCGATAAAACTTTTGGGAGATGGGTGTTTGAGCTTTACAAGTAATTGCATTGATGGGATCAAACCTAACAATGCAAAAATTAGTGAGCTATTAAATAGTTCTTTGATGCTAGTTACTGCTCTAGCTCCTGTAATAGGCTATGACAATGCATCAAAAATAGCAAAAACAGCCCATAAAAATGGAACTACACTAAAAGAGGAAGCTGTAAGATTAGGTTATATTAATGAAGCTGAGTATGATAAAATAGTAATACCTAAAAAAATGATTAAACCATCTTAATTTATGATTAATCAAATAAAAAAATCTTTAGTTTTATCTGGACATAAAACAAGTGTTGCTCTTGAGATAGAGTTTTGGGAAGCATTGGAAAGTATAGCAAAGAAAAATAATTTAAATATCGATTCTCTTATACAAAAAATTGATCAAAATGAAAGAAAAGGAAGTCTTGCATCGGCTTTGAGGGTTTTTATTCTAAAATCTTTTATTGAGATGAAAAAATAATGAATCATTGTAGTGTCAAATTTTACAATAAAATATAAAGATTCAATAAATCCATATACCTCTTAAAGATAAAAAAATGCTAAAAATAAATGAATTAGACGCATTCAAGAAATTAAATGAAGTTCAAAAAGAAGCAGTCCTTCATGATGACGGCCCTTTATTAGTATTGGCTGGTGCTGGAACAGGTAAAACGGGGGTTCTGACAACACGACTAGCAAGAATATTAATGGAAAATATGGCTCTCCCTGGTGAAATACTTTCGGTAACATTCACTAATAAGGCAGCTAACGAAATGAAAAGTAGGGTTGGAAACCTTATAGGTGATATGGTCACAGGTTTGAAATGGTTAGGCACCTTTCATTCCATTGGAGCTCAAATATTACGACAGTATCCAGAAAAAGTAGGGTTAAAAAATGGTTTTATAATTTTGGATACTGATGATCAGCTAAGACTACTAAAGCAAATCATCAAAGAAGAGAATATTGATGACAAGAAATGGTCTGCTAAAGGACTTTTATCTCTAATTGATAAGTGGAAAAACAAAGGGTTAAGCCCCAATCAAATTTCCTCAGATGATGGAGATTACTTTGCGAATGGAAAAGGCAAGGTACTTTATAAAAAATATCAAGAACAGTTAAAATTTTTTAATGCAGCAGATTTTGGTGATCTTATTCTTGAATGCATAAGATTATTTAATGAAAATCCCGATATTTTAGAAGGTTTCCAGAACCGCTTCAAATATATGCTAGTCGATGAATATCAAGATACAAACACATCGCAATACACTTTATTGAAATTACTTTCTGGCAAGTGGAAGAATATATGTTGCGTTGGGGATGACGACCAATCTATTTATTCTTGGAGGGGAGCTGAAGTTACCAATATACTAAAATTTGAAAAAGACTTCATAAATTCAAGAATTATCAGATTAGAGCAAAACTATAGATCAACAGGTAATATACTTGCTGCAGCCTCAAAATTAATAGAGGCAAATGAATCAAGATTTGGAAAAACTTTGTGGACATCTTCAAATGGTGGAGAAAAAGTTTCTGTTACATCTACATGGGACGGTGAAGAAGAAGCAAGAATTATAACTGATGAAATAGAACAACAGTCACTAAATAAAAAAAATTTGGATGAAGTTGCAATATTGGTTCGTGCCAGCTTTCAAATGAGAGAGTTTGAAGATCGGTTTGTTTCTATTGGCCTTCCTTATAAGGTAATTGGTGGACCAAGATTCTATGAAAGAAAAGAAATAAGAGATGCAAACGCTTATTTTCGCCTTGCAATTCAGCCAAATGACAGTCTAGCACTTGAAAGAGTTTTAAATGTTCCAAAAAGAGGTATAGGGGAAACAACATTAAAAAAAATAAAAGATTATGCAAAACATAATAATATTTCAACGATAGACGCTATTAAAGACCTTATTAAGACTTCAGAAATAAAACCAAAAACTAAAATATCTCTCGGCTATTTTGTAGAACTTACAGAGAGATGGAATAGTCTCATTACTGAACGAAGTCATTATGATATGGCAGAAATAATTTTAGAAGATTCCGGGTATTTAGAAATGCTGCGTAATGATGATACGATAACTGCTGCAGGACGTTTAGATAATATAAAAGAGTTATTTAGATCAATTGAACCATTTGAAAGTTTAAACGCATATCTTGAGCACATATCGCTTGTTATGGAGATAGATAAAAATCCAGAGGGTAACAAGGTAAGTTTAATGACCCTGCATGCAGCCAAAGGATTAGAATTTGATTATGTATTTCTTCCAGGGTGGGAGGAAGGTGTTTTTCCAAACCAAAGGTCATTAGATGAAGGTGGAGTTAAGTCTTTAGAGGAAGAAAGAAGATTGGCTTATGTAGGCATTACAAGAGCAAAAATTAAATCTTCAATCTTTTATGCTGCAAATAGAAAAATGCATAATCAATGGCTTTCAAGTATTCCATCAAGGTTTGTAAACGAACTTCCTGAAGATAATATCGAGATAAATTTATCACACTTTTCTGGCAACAAAGGTAATTTTACAGACATAAAAGAGGATGATATATTTGATCAATCAGATTATAGCACTCCTGGTTGGGAAAGAGCAAAAATTCAGAGTTTAAGTAATAAAAGAATACAAGAAGAAGAAATTAATTCAGTAGATACAAATTCAAAATTTTCTACCGGAACACTTGTTGTCCACAAAAAATTTGGCAAAGGAAAAATTGAATCTGTTGATGGAAAAAAATTAACAATTAATTTTGGCAATAATGGTATGCGAAAAGTAATGGAAAATTTCGTTGATATAGCTACCTAGATTCCAATTTCTTTATTACATAAGCTATATTGTGCTATAAAAATTTATGAATAAAAATATTAAAAGTAAAGTTAAAGAACTTAGAACTTTAATGAAAATTAAAAGACTTGATGGTTTTATTATACCGCATGAAGATGAGTTCCTTACTGAATACACCCCGCCCTCATCTGATAGATTATCTTGGATTTCGGGCTTCACAGGCTCTGCTGGATTATCAATTATAAACCAAAGTAGCGCAGCTATATTCGTTGATGGAAGATACACAACTCAAGTAAAAATGGAAAGCCCATCAAATATTTTTGATTTTGAAGATCTTGCTATCGATAGTCAAAAGAAATGGATTAGAAAAAATTGCTTGAATGGACACAGACTTGGTTTTAATCCAAAAGTTTTATCACTGACTAAATTTATTTCTCTTAAAAAAATAGCGGATGAAAGTAATATAGAGCTTATCGAGACAAACAACCTAGTTGACGAAATATGGCTGTCTAGACCTAAGGAACCTAATGGAAAGGTTATTAGGCATGAAGAAAGATTTTCTGGTAAAAGTTTTCTAGAAAAAAAAGGAGATCTAATAGAAGAGATTGATAAAGAGAATGCAGACTCACTTTTCATTTCTGAATCTGATAATAGCTGCTGGCTCTTAAATATTAGAGGCAATGACTTGGATTTCACGCCATTACTAAGATGCTTTTCAATTTTTGAAAAAAGTGGAGATGTTTATCTTTTTTCAAATCATGAGGTATCAGAAAAAATTAATAACTATTTTAATAAAAATAAAATTTTAGTTTTACCTTTAGAGAGTATTTTAGATTTTATTAAAGATAAAAAATATAGAAATACATTATTTGATCCGAACACCACCCCTTTAGAGGTTGCTCAAATAATTCAATCACACTCTTTTTCATTTATTTTAAAGCCTAATCCATGCAGCATAATGAAAGCTTGTAAAAATATTACAGAATTAAAAGGTTCGAAAAGCGCTCATATAAGAGACGGAGTTGCTTTAACAAAGTTTCTATTTTGGTTGGAAAATGAAGTAGAAGAGAATTCAATTGATGAAATAACTATAGAAAATAAGCTTTTAGAATTTAGAAAGGAAAACAAAGAGTTAAAATCTTTATCATTTAGTACAATTGCTGGAGCTGCATCTAATGGTGCGATCATTCACTACAAGGCAAATAAAAAAACAAATAAAATCCTCAAATCTGGTGATATTTTATTACTCGACTCTGGTGGGCAATATCTTGATGGAACAACTGATGTAACTAGAACAGTACCAGTTTTCTATAAAAATAATATTAATGAAGAAATAAAAGATAGGTTCACTCGGGTCTTAAAAGGTCACATTGCTATTGCAAGCTCTATATTCCCAAAAGGTACAAAAGGATCAGACCTAGATCCACTGGCGCGTAAATTTTTATTAGATATTGGATTAAATTATAGTCACGGAACAGGTCATGGTGTTGGTTCTTTTCTTGGGGTTCATGAAGGACCACAAAATATATCACCGATGGGATCTGAAGAACTAAAAGAGGGAATGATAATTTCGAATGAACCTGGATATTATAAAGAGTATGAATATGGAATTAGGATAGAAAATCTAGTTTATGTAAAACAAAGCAATGGTGATAAAAATAATTTAAAATTTGAAACATTAACAATGTCTCCCATAGATAAATCTTTGATAAAAGTAAATTTGTTGGACCATAAAGAAAAAGGCTGGTTGAATGACTACCATAAAGAGGTTTTTAAAGAAATTTCTCCATTCTTAGATAATAGTCAGAAGTCATGGCTAGAAATTTGTTGTAGCCCTATTCATTAATGAAATCATTCCACTCTTCTTCTGAGAAAATCCTAACCCCCAAATCTTTTGCTTTTTGAAGTTTAGATAAGGTTGGTTTATTTCCAGCAATTAAAAAATTTGTTTTTTTTGATAAAGATGAAGACAATTTAGCACCTAAAATTTCAATTTTTACTTTAGCTTCAGCCCTACTCATGCTTTCTAGACTTCCAGTTATTAAAACTGTTTTATTTGAAATTTTTGTTTCTATTATATTTCTATCAAATTTTTTGACGATTACTCCAGCATCAATTAAATCATAAATCAAACTTCTAAATTCATCATTTAGAAAAAAATCTATTATTGATATCGCTACTTTTTTTCCAACTCCATCAAGGGATAGAAGGTCACCTAAAATTTGGTGATTATCTGAAGAAAGCGCATCTAGCATTCCTTCTATTGATTTATAATGATTTGCAATAAGACTTGCTGTTGATAACCCTAAATGCCTTATACCCAATGAAAATAAAAAACGATCCAATTCAACTTCTTTTTTACTTTGGATAGAATTAAATAATTTTAAGGCGCTATCTTTTATAGTTCCTATTTTTCCTGAATGTCCAGATGTATACCTCCAAAAGAATGGGGGATTATCTTTAAAGCGCTCTTCAAGATAAAAAATATCAACAGGTGATTTAATAATTTTTTCAGCAAAATAATCATCTATTTGTTTTTGACCTAAACCCTCAATATCAAATGCATTCTTTGAAGAAAAGTGTTTGATTCTCTCAATTGCTTGAGCTGAGCAATTTAGGCCGCCCATACACCTTAAATATTTTTCTTCTTTCTCCATATTACCAGATAAAATTACTTCTTTTTCTGTATCAGACCCACAAACAGGACACTTTGAAGGTGGGTTTATAACTTTTATATTTTCTGATCTTTTTTCTTTAATAACGCTAATAACTTGAGGTATTACATCACCTGCTCTTTGCACCCAAACCATATCACCAATTCTAATATCCTTTCTTTTAACTTCCTCAAAGTTATGAAGACTAGCATTTGAAATTAAAGCACCCCCAATAGTAACTGGCTGAAGCCTAGCCACAGGTGTAAGAACTCCGGTCCTACCAATCTGTACCTCGACATCTATTATTTTTGTAACAGCTCTTTCCGCTGGAAATTTATGCGCTATTGCCCATCGTGGATGATGTTCAGTAGATTGCAGTCTCTCTCGCCAGTCCAATCTATTAATTTTATATACAATCCCATCGATATCATAACCAAGATCAGGTCTTTTTTCTAAAATATCATTATAAAAAATAATTAAGTCATCAATAGTATTAAAGATTCCAAAATTTTCATTAATAGGAAATCCAAGATCTTTAAAAAAGTGCATTAATTCGTAATGGTTATCGAAGGGTAATGAGCTGCAGTCTCCCCAAGCATAAGCAAAAAACTCGAGAGATCTTTTTGATGTTTCTTTTGGGTCCAACTGCTTCAGTGAACCAGCTGCAGCATTTCTAGGATTCTTAAAGGGCTCTTTTCCTTGCTGTATCTGAATATTATTAAGTGAATAAAAATTATCATGAGACATGTACACTTCGCCTCTAATTTCTAAAATTTTTGGAGCCTTCTTTTTATCAATATTCAAGGGTACACCCTTAATTGTTTTGATATTTTCAGTTATATCCTCACCTAATTGGCCATTTCCTCTAGTTGCCCCTACTTTAAGCGTGCCATTCTCGTATAGTAAACTGGCTGATAATCCATCAATTTTTGGTTCTGCAACGTAACTAAAAGTTTCATCATCACCGATCATAAGAAAATTTTTTATCCCTTCATTCCACGAAATAACCTCATCTCTACTTTTGGCGTTTTGGATAGATAACATTGGAAGGGAATGCTTAACTTTACCAAATTTTCCTGAAGGCTCTGCACCAACAGAAAATGATGGTGAATTTGGTAAAATGAGTGAAGGGAAGTTTTTTTCGATCTTAAGTATAGACCTTCTTAACTCATCATATTCACTATCTAAAATTTTTGGATTATGGTCAGTGTAATAATAACCATCATGTTTTTTTACTTCAGAATATAACTTTTTAAGTTCTTTTTTTGCCTTATCTTCTAAAAAAAGATTGTCGTCACTTTTAGATTTTTTCATATTCTTATTATTCAAGGTTACCTTGTATCAATTCATAACTATCTTTATACCAATCATTATTTGGGAAGTTATGTCCTAAAACAGATGCAGTTTTATAAGCCTCATCAAGCAAACCCATTGATAAGTATGCCTCAACAGTTCTATGAAGAGCCTCAGGGACATGACTGGTTGTCTGATAGTCAACAGTTACAATTCTAAATCTATTGATAGCAGCTAGAAAAGCCTTTTTCTTTAAATAATATCTTCCAATATACATTTCCTTTCCAGCCAAATGATCATTGGTTAAATCAATCTTCATTTGCGCATCTCTAGCATAATCTGTATCGGGGTACCTTCTTACAACCTCAACAAAAGATTCTAAAGCCAACTCAGTAATTC
>JABHUT010000177.1 GCA_018658685.1 Alphaproteobacteria bacterium | reverse complement strand
CCCATTAAATATGTTAATTAAAATAAATTAAATTTGATAATAGGATTTCCAATGCAACTTATTAAACCATTTAAGGCCTTAAGACCATCTCATGACAAAGCAAATGAAGTTATCGCTCCACCTTATGATGTTTTAAGCTCAAAAGAAGCTAGGGAAATGTCTAAAAATAAACCTTATAGCTTTTTACATATATCAAAACCAGAAATAGATTTGCCACCTGGAATCAATACGGATGACCCTAAGGTCTATAAGAAAGGTTTAGAAAACTTACTCAAAATGATAAATGATGGAATTTTAATACAAGAAGAAAGTGAGTGCCTGTATGTATATGAAATTACTGTTGATTCATCGAAACAAACAGGAATTGCTTGTGTAGCTTCAGTTGAAGCTTATCAAAAAAATCAGATTAAAAAACATGAATTTACAAAGCCCGTAAAAGAAGATGATAGGGTAAATAATATAAATGAACTGAAAGCCCAGACAGGTCCAGTATTATTAGCCTATCAAGATACAATCGAAATTTCAGACTTATTATCTCAAGTCAAAGAAAGTGAAACCCTTTATGATGTTTTAGCTCCAGATGGTTCAAATCATAAGATCTGGTTAGTTAATGAAGTTGATTTTTTTAACCCAATTTTAGAAGCAATTAATTCAATGGAAACTTTATATATTGCTGATGGGCATCACAGATCGGCTGCCGCTTCTCGAGTAAAAGAAGAGATGAAAAAAAATAACAGTGGGCATACTGGGCAAGAGGATTATAACTTTTTTCTATCAGTTGCATTTCCGCACTCAGAAATGACTATTTTAGATTACAATAGAATAATTAAAGAACTAAATAATAATAGTAAAAATGACTTAATTCTTCATATTAAAAAAAATTTCCATGTAACAAAACATGGCAATCAATTCAAACCAAATAAAAAAGGCCAATTTGGTATGTATATTGAAGGTGAATGGTATAGTTTAGAAATTAAAAAAGAAAAGGTTGATACTAAAGACCCTGTAAAATCCTTAGATGTCTCGATCTTACATGATTTTTTAATTGAACCTTTTCTTGGAATTAAAGATGAAAGGACAGATCAGAGAATAGATTTTGTGGGAGGAGCAAGAGGTCTGAATGAGCTAGAAAAAAGAGTTGATACTAAGGACTTTAAGGTTGCCTTCTCTCTCTTTCCAACTCCAATTGAGGCGTTAATAGACGTAGCAAATGCAAACAAAGTTATGCCTCCGAAATCAACTTGGTTTGAACCTAAGCTTGTAGACGGACTATTATCTCATAAAATATAATAATATTAATTAGACTCTTCTTTGTTAAAAGATAACGCAACTAAGGAAACCAGCCTAAGCTCAGGACGCCATACCCTTATTAAAATTCTTTCATCCCCAGCTTTTTCTCTCTCAATAAGAAGATCGTGCACTTGATTTGAATCTTTGGCTTTAACCGTTGACTGCAGTGTTACATTTCCTGAAACTCTCTGATGAGTTAGGCTCACAATAACACTTCCTTTTGTTATTTTCTTTGAAAAAGCCTCAGACTTTTCATCAACCTCTAATACAGCAACCCCTTTGAGAGATTGTGGTATTTGATTTTCTCTTCTAAATTCATCAGTTAAATCACCCAAACCAAGACCTAATATTTTCTTAATTTCTCCAGAAGGCTTTGTACTTAAAGTATTCTCATTTCCTTCGAGTCTTCCTATTTTTACCTTAAGATCAATTAACTTACCAAATCGAATAACCTTAATTTTGATATTTTTTCCAATATCTGTATTAGCAACTTTTGTAGTTAAATCTCTCATGTCATTAATATCTTCTTTATTATAAGAAATAATTACATCACCCTCCTCAATTCCAGCTTTATCAGCTGGCCCGTCTTCAACAACTTGCTGAATTAAAGCTCCTCGCGCTTCTTCAAGGTCCATATCTTTTGCTAATTCTTCTGTAACATTTTGAATCATAACACCAAGCCAACCTCTTCTTGTTTCTCCAAAATCCTTAAGTTGTTCGATAACAGGTATCACTAACTCTGAAGGTATTGAGAAACCAATACCAACTGAACCGCCTGTTTGTGAATATATCATAGTATTAACGCCAATAACTTCGCCATCCATGTTAAACAATGGCCCTCCAGAGTTCCCTTTATTTATAGGTGCGTCAGTTTGAATAAATCGATCATAAGGACCAGAACCAATATTACGACCTAATGCCGAGATAATTCCGGCTGTGACAGTTCCACCTAATCCAAAAGGATTACCAATAGCAACTACCCATTCTCCAACCCTTGATTCCTTGCTGTTGCCAAAACTAACGAAAGGAAAGCTTTCCTTAGATTCTATTTTTAATAGGGCTAAATCCATTCTTGGATCTAATCCAACTACCTCAGCATCATAAACTTCATCATTACTTAAAGTTATTTTAATTGTTTCAGCGTCTTCAACAACATGATTATTAGTGACAACAAATCCATCTTTGGAAATTATAAAACCTGAACCGGCAGTTCTTTGAGGTGCTCTCTTTTGTGGTTGATTTCGAAAATATTCTTTAAATCTTTCATCATTAAAAAAATCAAAAGGTGATCCTGGAGAGTTTTGCCTCATTTTACTAGAATTCTCTTTTTCTTTTTGCTTCCTTACAACCGAGACATTAACAACTGAAGAGGAGTACTCCTCTGCTAAAATTGTAAAATCAGGTAAAGAAGATAATGCAGGTACACTTGAAAATATAAATACATTAAATAGTATCGTAACAATGATTGATTTTAAATTTTCCATTAGCTAACTATTCTTGCTCACTTGAGAGATCAGGACACAATGCATCTCTTAACCTACTATTATTATTAATAAGATTAATGAGCTTTTTACTATTCTCACTTAACTTTTCAGTTGAGTTTGTGGCAATCGAAGGTGAGTTTGGATTATTTAAAAATTTAAAAAACTCACTGTCAGGAGACAATACGATTGTTGTCTCATCATTTAAAGAGTTTTCATAAGACATCATTGAACGATAAAAGGCAAAGAAGTCTTTATCTAAACCATATGCCGTTGCAAAAATTCTATTTCTGCAAGCATCGCCAATACCTCTATTGATTTCAGCGTCACGAGTAGCCTCAGAGAGTAAAACAGTGACCGTTTTTTCAGCCTCGGCTTTAATTCCTCTTGATATTTCTTGTCCTTTACCTCTGAACTCCGCAGCTTCTTGCTGTCTTTCAGTTTGCATCCTTCTATATATAGCTTGGCTATTAGCGTCAGGTAAGTCTGCTCTTTTTATTTTTACATCTACAATATTAATTCCAAGGTCAAGAGCTTGTTCATTTGCTCTTTCAGTAATTTGCTTCATAAGATCATCACGATTATCTCTTACAACTGTGACAAATTCTTCTGCTCCTAAAATTGACCTTAAGCTTGATGAGACAATGGCTTGCAGTCTGGACCGCGCAATTCTTTCGTCACGGACACTTATATAAAATTGAAGCGGGTCAACAATTCTCCAGCGAGTAAAAGAATCAACAACTAATCTCTTTTGATCCGATGCAATAACCTCTTCAGCAGGAGAATCCAGGGCTAATATTCTTTTGTCAAGATACTGAACTTGTTGAATAAAAGGCATTTTTAATTTAAGGCCAGGTTCAGTTATTGGCGCGCCAACTGGCCTACCAAATTGAAGAACTATTGCCTGACGTGTTTCATGGACAGAAAAAAAAGTATTAAAAACTAATAATACAAATATTCCTACAAAAATAACTAAAGCTGTTTGTTTAATACCCATTATCTTTGACCTTTTTTATTAATTTCATTAAGCGGTAAATATGGAACAACGCCTTGTCCGCCAACCGAATTACTATCAACAATAATCTTATTCATACTTCCAAAAACTTTTTCCATTGTCTCCAAAAACATCCTCTGACGTGTTACATCTTTTGCCTGAATATATTCTGAATAAATTGAAACAAATCGAGTTGCTTGACCCTCTGCCTCTGCAACAGTTTGTGATTGATAAGCTTCTGAGTCTCTTAAAATTTTTGATGCTTCACCCTGAGCTTCTGGAACAATTTTATTAGCATAAGCATTTGCTTCATTTCTTGCTCGCTCTTGGTCAGCTCTAGCAGCTTGTACATCTCTGAAAGAATCGATAACTGCGGAAGGAGGATCTACTTTTTGCATCTTAACTTCTCTAATCTGAATACCTGAACCATAGGAATCTAGAGTTGATTGCATTAATGACCTAACGTCATCCTCTGTTTTCTGACGTGCTCCAGTAAGAATTGGCTGAATATCAGAATTGCCAACAATTTCTCTCATCGCACTCTCTGAGACAGCTTTTATAGTCCTCTCTGGAAATTGAATTTTAAATAAGAAAGCACTAGCATCTTTAATTACCCAAAAAACTGAAAAATCTATATCAACAATATTTTCATCGCCAGTCAGCATAAGACTCTCTTCAGGAACATCTCTTAAGGATCTTGAAGGGTTTGAGAAACCAGACCCACTTGGCCCCCTCATTCCAACATCAATTCTATTCACAGTTGTAACTTTTGGTGTAAGAGCTGTCTCAATAGGAAAGGGAAGATGGTAATGGAGGCCAGGACCTGTTTGGCTAGTAAACTTTCCAAATCTCAGAACTACACCTTGTTCATCAGCATTCACTCTGTATATGCCACTTAAAGACCAAAGACCAAATAATATAAGTAGTATGGCAAAAAATCCTCTCCAGCCCTTTCCTCCTCCAGGAAGAAATCTACTTAATAATTTTTGAAGCCCGTTAAATACATTATCAAAGTCTTGGTTTTGGTTATTTTTGCCCCAAGGGTTCTGATTATTATCATTCCAACCATTATTTTTATTTATAATATTTTGTTTCATTTTTTTACTTTCTATTTCCTCTATTTGTCCTTATATGCCATCTTCAACCAATGAGTAAATGAAATTCAACAACATTAACTAAATTTAATTAAATAAATGACAAATATCACAAAAGAAATAATAGAAAATAAACT
>JABHUT010000176.1 GCA_018658685.1 Alphaproteobacteria bacterium | reverse complement strand
ATTCCTGCCACTGTTTATAAAACTATAACAACTCTTTTAACTCTTGAGCCTGCAATTATTAATGTTCATGCATCTGGCGGTAAAGAAATGATGATGGCGGCCGCAAAAGCTTTAAAGGATAGTGGAAATAAGACTACTAAAATTATAGCCGTTACAATTTTAACTAGCCTTGATGATGATGATCTCTGTAAATTAGGTTTTTCAGAGCCAAGTAAAGATCTTGTGCTCAAGCTAGCGAAATTAGCTCAAGAGTCAGGATTAGATGGCGTAGTCTGCTCCGCACAGGAAATATCCTTAATTCGAGAAAATATCAATAATGACTTTATGTTGGTTGTCCCAGGAATAAGACTAAAGGAAGATAATGTTGATGATCAAAAAAGAATAATGACTCCGAAAGAAGCAATATCTTTAGGTGCTGATCTATTAGTAATTGGGAGGCCGATAACTGAAGCAAAGGACCAAATTTTAGCCTCAAAAAAAATTCTTGAACAATTAAAATGACCTCTAAAATAAAAATTTGTGGATTGTCTACTTTAGAACATATCGATATGGTAGTTAAGTCCAAAGCTGATATGGCAGGTTTTATATTTGCTAATCCTAGCCCAAGGGAGATTAAACCTTATACTGCTAAAAAATTAGATTTTGCTTCTGCAGCAAAAAGTATAGATAGAGTTGCAGTATTTGTTAACCCTAGTAATGACTATTTGGAGGAATCGATAGATTCTATTAATGCTAACATTATACAACTTCATGGCAATGAGACGGTTGATAGGTGTTTGGAGATTAGATCTATAACCGGTTTACCAATTATAAAATCTTTTGGGATTTCAGATGAAAGAGATATTAAAATTGCACAAGAATACAAAAATTCAGTAGATTATTTTCTTTTTGATGCTAAACCAGATAGTAATTTTAGTGGTCAAAGAGGTGGGTTAAATAAAGTGTTTGATTGGTCTATATTAGATAACTGGAATGGGCCTAATTATTTTTTATCAGGAGGCTTAAATATTGGTAATGTAAGTGAAGCAATCAAGAAAACAGATGCTTATGTTATTGATGTTTCCTCTGGTGTAGAAACTAAACCAGGGGTTAAGGATAAAAAAAAGATTGAAGATTTTGTTAAAATAATAAGATCTGAATATGGAAATAAATATGAATAAAAATACATATAAGGAAGGTCCCGATTCTTCAGGAAATTTTGGCGATTATGGAGGTCGATATGTAGCTGAAACTTTAATGCCTCTGATACTGGATCTTGAAAAAGCCTATGATGCTGCAAAAATAGATCCCAAGTTTATTGAAGAGCGTAATAATTTTGCAAAAGATTATATTGGTCGTGAAAGTCCATTATATTTTGCAGAAAGATTAACGGAACATGCCGGCGGTGCAAAAATTTATTTTAAACGTGATGAATTAAACCACACTGGTAGTCACAAGATAAATAATTGCTTAGGGCAAATTCTTTTAGCAAGAAGAATGGGGAAAACTAGGATCATTGCTGAAACTGGCGCTGGGCAACATGGAGTTGCTGTTGCAACTGTTTGCGCTAGGTTTGGATTGCCTTGTGTTATTTATATGGGAGCCACTGACATAGAAAGACAGAAGCCTAATGTTTTTAAAATTAAATTATTGGGTGGTGAGGTTATTCCTGTAACGTCAGGTACTGGAACACTCAAGGATGCAATGAACGAAGCTCTTCGTGATTGGGTCTCAAATGTTGAAGATACTTTTTATCTTATAGGTACCGCTGCTGGTCCTCATCCATATCCGTCAATGGTAAGAGATTTTCAGTCTGTTATAGGTGAAGAGACAAAGAAACAAATGAATGAGAAAGAAGGTAAAAATCCAGATATCTTAGTTGCTTGTATTGGTGGGGGTTCAAATGCCTTAGGGTTATTCTATCCTTTTTTAGATGACGATGTCGAAATGTATGGAGTTGAGGCTGCCGGAAAAGGCCTAGAGACTTCTATGCATGCTGCATCTTTATCTAAAGGTTCGCCAGGTGTACTTCATGGAAATAAAACTTACTTATTACAGGATGAAGATGGTCAGATTACTGAAGGGCATTCTATTTCAGCAGGATTGGATTATCCAGGCATTGGTCCAGAACATTCGTGGCTTAAAGATGAAGATAGAGTTAAATATGTTTCTGCAACTGACTCAGAGGCCTTGGATGCCTTCCAGATATGTTCTAGATATGAAGGTATAATACCAGCTTTAGAGCCCTCTCACGCATTGTCTTTTGTTATTAAGCTAGCGAAAAAGACACCAAAAGATAAAATTATTGTTATGAATATGTGCGGAAGAGGTGATAAGGATGTTTTTACTGTTTCCGATATTTTGGGAATAGATATCTAATGCCCTCTCGTATTAAAAAAACTTTTGACGATTTAAAAATTAAAGGAAAGTCTGCTTTTATTCCTTATATTACGGCTGGTGATCCAGATATTAATCTTTCTCAAAAAATACTAGATTCTCTTCCTGAAGGTGGCGCAGATATTATTGAAATTGGTATGCCTTTTTCAGACCCAATGGCCGATGGACCAGCTATTCAACAATCCTCATTGCGAGCGCTTGGTAATGGCCAGGATATGAAAAAAACTATATCCATGGTTAAAAAATTCCGAACTCAAAATGATTACACGCCAATAATATTAATGGGTTATTACAATCCTATACTACAGTTTGGAACTCAAAATTTTTTACAACAATGCGATTTAATAGGTGTTGACGGCTTAATAGTTGTTGATCTTCCGATTGAACATGACGAAGAGCTTTCTAGGCCTGCAAAAGAAATGGGAATAGATTTTATTAACTTAGTTACACCTACAACAAGTCCAGAAAGATTAAAGAATATTTTAGAAGTAAGTTCTGGATTTCTTTATTATGTCTCAATTGCAGGAATAACTGGTACAAAGGCTCCCGATATTAAAAATTTACAAAATATTATTAATAAAATAAAGACTTACACAGATATTCCTATCGGCGTTGGTTTTGGAATAAAAGATTCAGGGCAAGTAAAAAATAT
>JABHUT010000175.1 GCA_018658685.1 Alphaproteobacteria bacterium | reverse complement strand
CGGGGAGAATATTTATGAAATATTTTAATTCATTTGTTTTTATGTTTGCTTTTTTAGTGACATCACTTTTCTCTGTCAGTTCTATTGCTCAGACTAGCAGTCGTCTTGATATTGAAGAGATAGTTGTTACAGGAACAAAAAGAGATATAGGACAACAAGATGCAGCTATAGCGGTTTCTGCTATATCTGAACAAGCTTTTAGAAATACTTTTGCTAATGATGTTCCATCATTAAGCACACTTGTTCCTAATCTCACATTAACAACACAGCCAGGCTTTAATGCTGTATCTGGTGGTATTAGAGGTACCGGTAGTGTTTCTATTCTTGTTACTGAAGATCCATCCGTTGGCTTTTTGATTGATGATTTCGGAATCAATCACGTACAAGCACAATTTGTTGAGATGTTTGATATTGAGCAAATCGAAGTTTATCGTGGTCCTCAGGGAACACTATTCGGTAAAAATTCTACTGGTGGTGTTATATCTGTAACAACAAAGAAACCTATCCTCGACGAATATTCAGGTGAATTTAGTGCGCTGGCTGGTCAATATGATTGGAACGAGGGAAGCATTAATAAATTTAAGCTTGCTTTAAATGTACCGATTGTTGAAGGCAAGTTAGCTATGAGAATTGCTGCTATTTGGGATAAAAATCAAGGATTCTATACAAATTCAAAACCAGCTGGTGTTTACAGTCCATCTGGACCTTTTATAGCTGGTGATCCAACTGATGGAACTAATCTTTCAAACGTTGGCGATGGTGGTGATTTGGGTGGTAAGGATGTTATGGCTGCTAAAATCAAATTTCTATATGAGCCAAATCCATCTTACTCAGCTCTTTTAACATTTGAATTAAGTAAAGATGACTCTGCAACTCCTGCAGCGGTTAATGAAACTGAATGCCCTAGCAGCATGTTGTTCTGTTTATTAGGCTTTCCTGGTGTAGCTACACCATCTGTTAATTGGGGTGATAAAGCTTGGGGTAATGTTTTCGAAACTGGTGAAAGTGATCATTGTAATTCAGCTATTTCGATCTGTAAGGGTCACAGAATGGATACAAGAGGTGTTTACCTTAACCAAACATTCGTTCTTGGAAATGATCTAACATTGAAATCTATAACTGGTTGGAGAAATCATAAAGAGCTTAATGCAAGTACATATACTGGCGAAGCTTTTGCAAGTTTATATGATGCTTCTAGAAATACTAATAGAGATCAAATGCAGCAAGAATTTCGTTTAACAAGTGATTACGAAGGCCCATTTAATTTTACGGCTGGTATAAGTTATGCTGAAGATAATCTGAATTATAATAATTATGCAGCTGTAGGTCTTTCTTGGTTCTTTGGACCAGGACAAGATTGGTTACATTATGATTATACAGGGGCGGCATCAGCTCAAAACAGAGTAAGTAAAGCGGCTTATTTCGATTTTACTTATGAATTAAATGAACAGTGGAGAATTTCTGCAGGTGTTCGTGAAACTCAAGATGAAAAACAATTTGTTCGTCAGCAAGGTTCTAATGGAGTAAATGCCCTTGGAAGACCAAATAATACTATAAGTACATTTGGTTTAACTAGAGACGACGATCTTCCTCAGTTTAATTCGGGACTTGATTGTTCAACTAGAGCAATTTGCGTAGATAACGTTGATGACTGGAGCGAAACAACTTATAGATTTGTTGTTGATTACACTATGAATGATGATGTTATGTTTTATGCTTCATTAGCAACTGGTTTCATGGCTGGTGGTTATACAGAAACATGTTCAACAGATTATTCTTGTGCCTATCCTTATGATCCTGAAACTAATACAAATATTGAATTAGGCATGAAGGGTGATTTCATGGATGGTCGTTTAAGATTTAATGTTAATGTTTTCAATACAGAGTTTGAAGATCTTCAAAGAAATCAGGTTCTTCCTTTACCAGGACCTCCTTTCCAAGAAACAGTTAAAGTTAATGCTGGTAAATCAACTAACAAAGGTATTGAAATTGAGTTGAATTACTTAGTTACAGATAACTTCCGTATTGATGCTAATGTTGCAACGCAAGATCATAAATATGATGAATTTGTTTGGGATGAAACACCTAATGATGGTATCGATAACCCAACTGATTTTAGTGGTTATCAGCTTCCTTTCTCACCTGAGTTAAGTTGGGGTTTATCCATGACTTATGATCAGGAATTGAGTAGTAACGGTTCATTAACTTATAATGTAACTGCTAACTATCAAGACGAAGCTCAAACTCAACCAACAAATCCAATTTACAGTCAACTTCAAGACAGAACGCTCGTAAATGCTAATGTTACTTGGAGAGATGTTGAAGATAAATATTGGGTTACTGTTTATGGTAAGAATCTTACTGATGAAACTCACAGAGTTGGCTCAAACAGTGTTGCTGGTCTTTGGAACTTTACTCTTTATGGTGCTCCATTAGAGTATGGTATCGAAGCAGGATATCGTTGGTAATAACGATTAAAACATAGATTAATTAAACCCCGTTCATTGAGCGGGGTTTTTTTATGCCTATAATTATAGATTTGATATTTTATTTGTATTCTTCAATAAATTTATCGATAGTTTGATGAAAGTGCCTAACTCTAATCTCTTGCTCACATAAAATACCACCTTTAAAGCTGTCTGATTTAGAGCCCCATTGCATGGTTTCCATATTTGACCCATCTTGAGCTAAAACATTATTAAAAACAGGAGGAAAAGTTCCCTCAAATGCCTCATCATAAAGTTCAGGGCCATTACCTTTATATATTTTATGAGGTCTTCTAGGAGGTAATTCATTATTATCAGCATTGTTTATGAGAATAAAAAAATCATAGTAACATTTATCTGGATCAGTTGGATGAGGTCTATATCTAAAAACATTCCCAGCTTCAGGTTTATTTGTGAAAACAGCACTAGGAAAGAAAAAATAATGATATTGATGGACAAGTTGTTCGTCATTCATTTCTTTATAGTATTTTACTGTATCTTCTTCTGCTCTTCTTTTATTTATGTAATAAAGGTGTAAGTCTTTTGCGGCACCTTTAAATCCATCGTCAATATCTTGCATCTTACCTGCTACCCGGTCTCCCATCATCTCCGTTCTTAAAGGAGTAAATGTTTCTCTATCTTCAACAACTTCGCTAACAGTTTCATTGAAATTAATCATGCGTGAATGATTACCAGAAATTTCGATTGGAACATCATGACCTTCTCCAAATTGAACCATATCAGGGTGAAGTGCTGTAAAATGATAACTTTCGTTAAATGCGTCAACTGCATGTTTCCAGTTTCCATTCCATTCAAATGTTTGATAGTCAATAAGAGTCCAGCTATCTAAATTATAGCTCTCTAAATGTTCACCATAATCGGATAGATATTCCTTAAGAGAAATACAGTTAGGATCCATATTTAACCATATCCAACCGCCCCAGGTATCTATTTTAACTTCTTGCAATCCTAGCTCTTCCATAGGAATGCCATTTTTAAATTGTTTATACAATTCTGGCGCAAATACAGAATTTAATGTTCCATCATTATTCCATTTCCATCCGTGGAAAGGGCATGAGAAAGTATCAAGTTCTCCAGATTCAAGTGTGCAGAGTTGATTTCCTCTATGCTGACAAACATTATAAAAGGCTCGAATTTTACTATCATTACCTCGAACAATTATAAAAGATTCTTTACCAATCGAATGGGTAATAAAGGATCCATCAAATTCTAATTCAGCTTCTCTATGAACGACTTGCCAGGTTTTAGTCCATACAGAATCCCATTCTTTTTGCATAAATTCTCTTGTGTAAAATCTCTCACCATCTAATTTTTCATGACCTAAGTCAGGTATTGGTTTTCTTGGAATAAATGGCTGCGCTTTAAAATCCCTTTTTGTAGGATTCTCTCTTTCAATAAAATCTTTTTCTATTTTTGCCATCATTAATCCCTTTATTTTAGTCTTTTATTTTTTTATTATAATTTTTAATGTTTGCATATTTAAAAATTTTAATTAAAATTTATCAAGTATTTTTTTTATAATAATAATCCAATAAGAATAGGAGCAATTTAAAATGCAAATCTCAAAATCTTTAAATCTAATTTTTTTCGCAATAATTATTTCTATATTAATTATTTCAAATGTATTGGCAGATGAAAATAATAATACCTCAGATGAGGTTTCGTCTCTAGAAGTAGAAGAAATACTTGTAACGGCAAATAGAACAGAGCAATCAATTAGTGATGTTTCCCAGGCAGTTCAAGCTTTATCTGGTGATGATTTACAGGATCTTCAAATAACAGATTTTGAACAAATGATAGATCTTATTCCTGGTGCTGTTCAAAACTCATCCATAAGTCAAGGAAGTAACGTTTACTCCATGAGAGGTGTTGCATCTGCGGAAACGGATGGTGATGCAACCGTTGGATATTATTTAGATAATTTTGCCTTTTCTTTGCCTGGTCGTCCATACGCACCTGTTACAGATATTTATGATACAGAAAGAGTTGAGGTTCTTCGTGGACCATCTGGAACGCTTTATGGCCTAGGTTCTCTTGGAGGAACAATAAAAGTTATAACAAAAGACCCTGTTCTTGGTGAATTTGAAGGTTCCTTTAAAGCAACTTTAGCAGATATTGATGATGGTGACAGTAGCCACACAGGTGACCTTATGGTAAATATCCCTTTATCTGAAACTGCTGCCTTAAGAGGAGTGCTAAGTATTAAAGATATAGGTGGGTGGGCTGAAATTATTCCATCAAACCAAACAAACGGTAATCCATATGATGGAATTACTGGTCGCTTAAAATTATTAGTAGAGCCTAGTGAAGATTTAAGTATTAAACTTACTTACTGGCATCAAGACTCAGAGCAAAAATTTGCTAATAGGCTTACCTATCCAAATCCTCCGGCAATAGACAATACATTTGGAGAAACTTATTCTGATTTCACTATTTATATAGCTGATATTGAGTATGATTTAGGATTTGCAACATTACAAAGTACTACAGGTTATATGGAAAATACTGTTATTTCCAATAATGGTGGATTTATTCCTGGAATTGGAGATTTTTCTTCATTGTGGCCTCTAGAGTCTGAAAATTTTAATGAAGATTTAAGGCTTATTTCAAAAGGAGATGGAGCATGGAGTTGGATTGCAGGTGTTTTCTATCAAGATGGTGAAACATTTGGAGGACAAGATGTGCTTTTACCAGACTTTGGTTTTAATTCCATTAATGCATCAAATTTATTATCTAGTGAATCTTGGGCTATTTATGGTGAAGCTAGTCGGACTTCTTCGGATGAGAAATGGGTCCTTACCATTGGTGGAAGATATTATGAAGAAAAAAGAACTTTTTCTGAAAATAGTGCAGTTGAATTATTACCTCTTATAACTGGCGCCCCTGATCCAATTATCACCAAAACTGTTGGTATAGATAGCGCAACAAATGATACTTTTAACCCTCGTTTAAATATCGCATATTATCCAAATGATGATTCCATGGTTTATTTTGAAGCTGCTAAAGGCTTTCGAAGTGGTGCTATAACATCTACATCAATCATGACAGCATCCAATGCAACACTAGGTGGAACAAATTATGATAACGCATCCGAGCCTGATACTTTGTGGAATTATACGCTGGGTGGTAAATGGGATTTAGGTTCAGTTCAAATTGATCTTGCTGCATTTTTCTATGACTGGGGTGATGCTCAAATAGAAATTTCACCAGCACTTCAATCAATTGTTATACCTATAGGAGATATTGAGGGAAGAGGTATCGACTTAACAATTGCATGGGATACTCCAATTGATGGACTTTCATTATATTTTTCCGGAAATACAAATGAAGTTGAACTTGATAATGTTGACGATGCTATCCAAACTAAAAATCCATTTATGACAAATGGCAGCCAACTTCCAGGTACAGCTAAAACTACTTACTCCATAAGATCTAATTATACAACTGTGATGGATAATGGAATGATGTTTAATGCAAATGCATTGTTTAGTTATCGTGATAAAGTTACAAGTGTCTTTGATG